>NZ_CP095492.1:300000-562212 GCF_023028105.1 Halosolutus gelatinilyticus | reverse complement strand
TCGTCGGTCTGGCGCGGCACGTCGAACTCGGATTCGTCTGTTTCGGGCGGGTAGACGTTCCCCTGTTCGTCGACGGCGATGAACGCGTACAGGACGTCGGTCACCTTGTCGAAGGGGATATCGCTCGGGTAGTAGTCCTGCTCCTCGTTTGCCTTCCAGCCGGGGTAGTAGCCGACGACCTTGAAGTCGTCGCCCGGTCCCTCGATCTCGTCGGCGACGGTCAGTTCGAGCCGATCGGTATCGGTCTCGCCGTCCGCGTCGGTGACCGTCAGTTCGACCGTGAACTCGCCCGTCTCGTCGTAGGCGTGGGTGACGACCGCACCGCTCGTCGTGGTGCCGTCGCCGAGGTCCCACGCGTAGCTGTCGACGTCGCCCTGGGAACCGGAGCCGTCGAACTCGATGTCGTCGCCCGCTTCGACGCGGGTGGCGCTCGCCGCGATGTTCGCTTGCAGTCCCGGCGGCTCCGGGTCGGGGTCGTCCACCGGTTCTACCTGCTCCCAGGGACCCCACTCGCCGCCGGTGCCGGGTTCGTTACCTCGCGTCCACCACTGGGCCTCCCAGACGTAGCCGTCGTGGATCACGCGATCGCCCTCCGTGTAGGCGGCGTCGGGATCCCACTCGGGATACTCCTGCGCTGCTGTCGCCGCCGAACTCGCGCCGAGTCCGGCGGCCAGGATCGGTACCTTCGATGCGTCGTTCAGTAGGTCGCGTCGTGATCGTTTCATCGGTAGCTTGCTGTCGTGTGTCCGGTAGTCGTTCGGTCCCGTGAGCGATGCCAACTCGGACGATCGGCGCCGGCATCTCGACCGTCGTCAGCCGTTGAGCGCGTTCCACAGCGTGCCGATGAGATCGCCCTCGTAGGTGTCGCCGCCGATCGCCCACAGCATCGTTCCGCCGTAGGGCGACTGCCTGAGCCAGGTCATCTTCGCCTCCATCGACTCTTCGGTCTCGTGGGAGATCATCAGTCGCTCCTCGGCGTTCCAGCTCCAGGCGGTGACGGCGTCCTCGTCGAAGTAGGTCTCCCAGTTCGGTCCGGCGAGGTCGACCGGGTTGCTGCCCTCGCGGCCGTCGCCGACCAGGTCGAACCACTCCCAGACGCCGGCGTAACTGGTCCCCTGAGCGGGGTCCCAGCTCGGGTACGAGCCGTCGCCGCTGGCGTCTCGGCCTTCACCCTCGTACTCCTGGTACAGCCCGTCGTCCGCGCCGGTCCCGAAGTCGCCTTCCGGCGGCTGAACGTCCGTCCAGCTCCGGCCGTAGAACGGCACCGCCATGTTGAGCTGAGCGGGATCCCAGCCCTGGTTCGCCCAGTACTCGAGGGCGGCCTGCGCGTTCCAGACGTCGGACTCCTCGAACGGATCGTCCGGGTTCTCCATCAGCGGCGCGTGGTGGCCGGTGGTGTCGCTCCAGATGCCGCGGTAGTCGAAGGTCATCACCTGGACGAAGTCGAGGATCTCCGAGAGCGCGTCGTGGTCGAGCCCGTCGTTTCCGTCGGTCGTGCCCTCGACGATCTCGGGGTTCGCGCTCACCGCCGCGGTCAGCTCGTACGGCTCGTCGCGATTCGGATCGTTCTCGGCGGCTTCGTCGAGTTGCTCGCGGACTTCCTGACACAGGAGCGTAAAGCGCTCCTGGTCACCCTCGCGAACGACGTTGCTCGTGCCGCAGGCGGGGTCGTCGTCGGTGCAGCCGCCGCCGCCGGGAAACTCCCAGTCGATGTCGATCCCGTCTAAGTTCCCCCGCTCGACCCACTCCACGCAGTCGCTGGCGAAGCGCTCGCGGTTCTCCTGGGTCAGCGCCGCGTCCGAGAAGTACTCGGAGTCGCCCCAGCCGCCGATCGACAGCACGAACTTGGTGTCGTCCCGTTCGGCGGCGTACTCGGCGAACGTCTTGCCGCGGTTCGGCCCCTGCCAGTCTTCCTCGGCGTAGAAGATCTGCTGCCCGTGGCTGTCGCCGACGAGATTCACGGAGCCGTCCTCTTCGGGCCGAGCGAAGGCGTACTGGACGTGGGTGACCCGTTCGAAGGGGATGTCTACGGGGAGGAAGTCCCGGTCGTACTGGGCCCACTGCCGGTAGTAGGCGACGACGCGTTTTCCGTCCGGGGACGGCCGGCCGGCGGTGATCGTGATCGAGTCCGTATCGGTCTCGCCGTCCGCGTTCTCGACGGTCAGCGTGACGTCGTACTGCCCCTCCTCGAACTCGTGGGTGACGGTCTGGCCGGTCGCCGTCGTGCCGTCGCCGAGGTCCCACTCGTAGCGCTCGATGTCGCCCGTCGAGCCGCCGCCGTCGAATTCGACCGATTCGCCGGGGTCGGGGAACTGGGTGCTGACGGAGAACGCCGCGACCAGAGTGGGATCGCCGCCGCCGTCGTCGCCGTCGTCGTGCTCCTCGATCCGCTCCCAGGGCCCCCACTCGCCGCCGGTGCCGGGCTCGTTGCCTCTGGTCCACCACTGGGCCTCCCAGACGTAGCCGCCGTGGACGACTCGATCGCCCTCCGTGTAGGCGACATCGGGATCCCACTCGGGGTACGAGTCCTCCTGCGCTGCAACCGCACCGCTCGCGCCGATGCCGGCCAACAGCGCGGAGAGTTTCGTTGCGTTGCTCAGTACCGTTCGACGTGTTCGTTTCATTGGTATCTCTCCTCGGGGTCGGTCTGCGATCGATGCCGGTCTCTCGCAGCCATCCGGATATTCATGAGTACGATATAAAAAATTATTGCAGAATATATTATAATTTTATATTGGGTTCTAAATACTAGGTTAGTATGGGGGAATCGTAATTCGGAGACGTCACATCGGTATGAGCCGCGGACGGAAGTGGCGCTCTCCTGCCGCTGGAACGAGGCGAAGAGCACGTCTCCCGGTGATCGACGATCGGGTTGCAACTCGTGATATCGCGTGTCACACCGCGGCGCGAAAAGAGTACTGCATCGAGCGTGATACCGTTACCGACTGTTCGACCGTCGAGCGCGGTATTCCGCGGTCGAATTCCCGGACCGTCGAGGCGAATCCGCGTTCGGATCGGGCCGGGCGCAGCGGGGCGATGCGATCGACACCGTCGTTCGGCGTCCCGAACGTCGATCAGGCCGTTTCCGCGTGGCCGCCGGTCTCCGGGACGGCGGCCGAGTCGATCGGTTCGTCGCTGTGTTTGAGCGCCGCTCCGGACGCGGCATCGAACAGGTGCATCTTCGCCGTCGGGACGTGCACGTACAGCTGATCCCCGGGGCCGGCACCCGCGTATCCGCCGGTCGTGACCGTGACCGAATCGCCGCCCACGTCGAGGTACACGTTCGTCACGTCGCCCATCGGCTCCGTGACGGTGACGTCCGTTTCGACCAGACAGTCCGGATCCGCGTGCGTCTCGGGCGTGTCCGTCAGCGAGAGGTGTTCCGGTCGGATCCCGAGGACGAGGTTCGGCTCGTCGGCGTCGTCCGCGACCGACTCGGGCATCGGCAGCGTGAACGCCGGATGCTCGAGCGTCCCGTTTTCGGTGTCGGCCGTGACCTCGAGGAAGTTCATCGGCGGCGAGCCGAGGAACCCCGCGACGAACCGGTTTGCCGGCCGGTGGTAACACTCGAGCGGCGTGCCGACCTGCTGGAGTTCGCCGTCGTTCAGGACGACGATCCGATCGCCCATCGTCATCGCTTCCGTCTGATCGTGGGTGACGTACACCGTCGTCACGTCGAGTTCCTTCTGCAACTGCTGCAGTTCGGTGCGCATCTGCGCGCGAAGCTTCGCGTCGAGGTTCGACAGCGGCTCGTCCATGAGGAAGACCTCCGGATCGCGAACGATCGCCCGGCCGAGCGCGACCCGCTGTTGTTGCCCGCCCGAGAGCGCCTTCGGTCTGTCGTCCAACAGCTCTTCGATCCCCATCATCTCGGCGGTCTCCTCGACGCGCTCGGCTCTCTCGTGCTCGGAGAGGTCCGTCGACATCTTCAGCCCGAACGCCATGTTCTCCCGGGCGGTCATGTGGGGGTACAGCGCGTAGTTCTGGAACACCATCGCGATGTCCCGTTCCTTCGGCTTCCGGTCCGTCACGTCCTCGTCCCCGAACCGGATCGACCCCGCGGTCACCGTCTCGAGCCCGGCGATACACCGCAGTGTAGTCGATTTGCCGCAGCCCGACGGCCCGACGAAGACGACGAACTCGCCGTCGTCGATGGAGAGGGTCAGATCGTTGACCGCGACGATCGAACCGCCGGGGGAGTCGTACTCCTTGATCAAATTATCTATGTTGACACGACTCATTCGTACATATGTGGTTCGTCCGGATATTTATAGCTACCTAACCGTTCATCCGCGGACGCACTCTACGTGATCGATCGCGGCGACGGGCGGGGGCGCCGCCGCGAACGCGGGCGTGGAGGCAGCCGGTGGAACGACGCGGACGGTCGATCGAACGAAGACGACGCGTGCGGGCGAACGCCTGGATCGGCTACTGTTTGACGCTTCCTTCGGTCAGCCCTTCCACGATCGGTTTCTGGAACAGGATGAACAGCACGAGGATCGGCGCCGTCGCGACCGTCGAGGCGGCCATCATCTCCCCCCAGTAGACCGTCGTCTGCGTCTCGAAGCTCTGGATGCCGATCGCGAAGGGCGTCACGTCGCTGCGCGCCAGCATCGACGCGAACAGCACCTCGTTGAAGGCGACGAGGAAGACGAACATCCCGGTCGCGGCGATTCCGGGCGCCGCCATCGGGAGAACGACGCGGACGAGCGCCTGCAGCCGGGAGCAGCCGTCGACCCGAGCCGCCTCTTCGGTGGAGACGGGGATAGTATCGAAGAAGCCGCGGAGCATCCAGATCGCCACGGGGACCGTAAACGTCGTGTAGACGAAGATGATGCCGTGGTAGGTGTCGAGGATCGGGATCGAGAGGCTCTCCTGGAGCCAGATGAACAGCAGGAACATCGGCAGGAGGATGAGGATCCCCGGAATCATCTGCGTTCCGAGCAGCGCTCCGCCGACGATCCCCTTGCCGGGGAACCGGTATCGGGAGAACGCGTAGCCGCCCAGGCAGCCGACGACGAGCGCGAGCGCGGTCGTCGTACTCGCGATGATGAGGCTGTTGACGAAATAGTCGAGGACGGGAAACCGACTCCACATCGTGAGGTAGTTCTCGTAGTGCAACACCGTCAGAAGGTGGTTTGGATCCTGTACGATCGTCGGCACGTCGTCGATTCCGAACAGGAAGAGGTTCGGGTCGGCGGCGGAGATCTCCGCCCGGGTCCGGAAACTGGAGACGACCATCCAGTAGATCGGGAACAGCGCGTACAGGAGCAGACACCCGAGAACGCCCCTCGAGAGGAGTCGGAACAGCGCGTCCTTCCCCGACTCCGTCAGCCGCAGTTCGTCGGGAATCATCGGCCGTCACCCTTGAAGTCGTCGTCGAACAGGTACTTGTAGTACCCGAGGGCCATCGCCATCGCGATGACGAACAGCACGACGCTCATCGCCCCGCCGCGACCGAACTGGTAGTTCGAGAACGCGAACTCGTAGATGTACAGGATCGAGACCTGGCCGGCCTTCGGCGGCTGCGCGCCGAGGAGGACGAACGGCGACGTGAAGTTGATCATCGTCCACAGCATCACCAGCAACACGATCGCGGCGGAAACCGGTTTCAACTGCGGGAACGTGATGTAGCGAAACCGCGCCCACCGGCCGGCGCCGTCGATCGCGGCCGCCTCGTACAGCTGGTCGGGGATCGACTGGAGCCCGGCGTAGAGCATGATCATAACAAGCGGGAACTGGGTCCAGGAGTGGGTGATGATGAGCGTCCAGATGGCGTTGTCGCCGATCAGCCAGTAGATCGGTTCGTTGATGACGCCGGCCGAGAGCAAGACGGTGTTGACGATCCCGCTCTGTTGTTGGAACATCATCCGCCAGATGAGCAGCGTGACGACGACGGGCGCGACCCAGGGAAGCAACAGGAGGGTCCGCGCCACGAACCGCCCCGTGAACTTCTGGTTGAGGATCAGCGCCGCCGTGAGACCGAGAACGTACGTCAGCACCAGCGTACCGACGGCGAAGATGATCGTCTGGCGGATCGAGTACCAGAACCGACCGCCGACGACGGTTCGCGGATCGAGAACGTAGCGATAGTTCTCGAGTCCGACGAACGGGGCCTCGTACCACCGGGCAACGTAGGCGGAGTCGACGCCCAGGAAGCTGATGATGGTCCCCCAGACGATCGGCAGAAAGTGGATGAGAAACATCATCGCAAGCCCCGGGGCCAACAGCTTGTACGCGAAGCGTTGGTCTTCGGACAGCCGATCGTACAGCGGGAGGTACCTCCCGAGCCGAAGGTCGGCTATTCGTCTTCGAAACTGTCTCGTTGTGCTCGCCATGGCAAGTATCCAAATCGAGTTCGACTACTGACTAATGTTTTTCGTTACCAGTTTTCATTCTCGCGGAAGCGTCGACACGTGATTCGCCCGTCGACGGCGACGTGGACGCTTCCCGATCGGCGATCGCCGCCCTCCCGACCGCGCGTCGTCGACGGACTCCAGTCCGGAGACGAGCGGCGCGCCGGCCGCTTACAGCGTCTGTTCGGCGACTTTCGCGGCGTCGTGGAGCGCGCTCTCGACGTCGCCGTCCTCCAGGTCGCCCGTGACGGCGTTCTGGATGACGTCGAACACCACGTTGTTGAGTTCGCCCTCGATTTCGCCCCACCCGAGCACCTGCGGGTAGGTCTGCGCGTGCGGGAACACTTCCTCGTCGAAGGCCCGGTACAGGTCGTGGTCGAAGTACTCGGTGTCCAACCCGTCGGGATTCGTCGGGAGGAAGCCGACCGTGTTCGAGATCTCCGCGTTAGGTTCGGCTCGCAGGAGGTACTCGATCCACTGGGCTGCCGCTTCGGGTTCGTCGGTCCACGGGTGGATACCGAGCAGTTCCATCCCGAAGAACGTTCCGCGCTCGCCGTCCGGACCGGCGGGCGGCGCCGTAATCGACAGATCGTCCATCGAGTGGTCGCCTTCGTCCGCGTACGCACCGACCGTTCCGAGCGCGCCCCACGTGCTGGCCATCTGCCTGCCCGCGAACGCGCCCTGGATGTCGGCGGCGCCCCACTCGACCGTCTCCGACGGCAACACGTCGTACTCGGCGTACAGGTCGGCGTAGAACTGCAGCGCCTCGACGCCCGCTTCCTCGTGGAACGCCGGCGCCGAGTCGTCGTCGGTGAGCAGCTGGCCGCCGTTTTGCCAGAGGAACATCGCGAAGTTGCGGATCGGCTCGAAGTCGGCCCCCATGATCGCGAAGTAGTCGTTGTCGCCGCTGTACTGCTCGGCCTGCTGGAGGAGGTCGTCCCAATTGTCAGGAGAACCGTCTATGCCGCCCGATTCGATCTCTTCGTCGATCTGCTGGTACGCGCGCGGTCCCCAGAACCACGGGATGCCGACGAGCGTGTCCTGAAACGTCGCGACCTCCAGCGCGCCATCCGCGAACATGCCGGTGTCCGGGACGTGCTCGGCCACGTCGTCTGACTCCAGATCGAGCCAACCGTCCGCGTTGTACTGTTCGGGAATCCACGTCGACGCGATTTCGTGGACGTCCGGACCGCTTCGACTCACGATGTCGCTGAGCATCGTTTCCTGGGCTTCGCCCCAGCCGACGAAGTCGTACTCGACGCGGATCCCGGTCTCCTCCTCGAAGCGTTCGGTGTGTTCCTTGAAGAACTCCTCCGCGCCGGGTGCGTCCATATACCGCGTTTCGATCGTCGTCCCGTCGGTACTGTCCCCACCAGCACACCCCGCAAGACCGACTGCGGCCGCTGCGCCTGTAGTTGCGAGTAGCTTCCGCCGAGTATGCCGTCTCATAGCTAATCTTCGATCCATCTATTATGATACATGATATATAACGTTTTCCAAACGTGTGTGATAACCTTTTCCAAACGAATATGCGAAGATAATGGATCGCGAATCTCGTGGCGGGACGGGCTCGTAGACGACCGCGGTCGATAGCGGGCCGCAGTCGGCGCGACGCGGACCTCACCAGTGAGTGGGTATATAACGAATCGCCGCAAACGGCCGACCATGCAAATCACCGACTACGAACTGTTCGAAGTTCCGCCCCGCTGGCTCTTCTTGAAAATCGAGACGGACGCCGGCACCGTCGGCTGGGGTGAGCCGATCGTCGAAGGCCGGGCGCGCACCGTTCGGACCGCCGTCGAGGAGGTGATGAACAGTTACCTCGTGGGGGAAGACCCCCATCGAATCGAGGACCACTGGCAAGCCATGTACCGGAGTTGTTTCTACCGGGGCGGGCCCGTCCTGATGAGCGCGATCGCCGGCATCGATCAGGCGCTGTGGGACATCAAGGGGAAGAGCTTCGACATCCCCGTCTACGAGCTGCTGGGTGGGCAGACGCGCGATCGAATCCGCGTCTACCAGTGGATCGGCGGCGATCGTGTCGCCGAGATCGGGTCGGAGGCCGAGCAGCTGGCGGACGCCGGCTACACCGCGTTGAAGATGGACGCGTCGAACCAGATGCGCCACCTCGAACCGCCCGAGGCGGTGGACGAGATCGTCGAGCGCGTCCGCCACGTTCGCGACGTCGTCGGTGACGGAATGGATATCGCCGTCGACTTCCGCGGCCGCATCTCGAAGTCGCTCGCGAAACGCGTCCTCACCGCGCTCGAGGAGTTCGACCTGCTGTTCGTCGAAGAGCCCGTCGTCCCCGAGAATCTGGAGTACCTCCCGGAACTCGCTCGGACGACCGACGTCCCCATGGCGACCGGCGAACGCCTCTACTCCCGGTGGGACTTCAAGCCCCTGTTCGGACGCGGCGGCATCGACGTCGTCCAACCGGACGTCTCGCACGCGGGTGGGATCTCCGAACTCGTCCGCATCGCCGCGACGGCGGAGACCCACGACGTGGCCGTCGCGCCGAACTGTCCGCTCGGGCCGATCGCGCTCGCGGCGTCGCTCCAGGTGAGCGCGTACATCCCGAACCTGCTGATACAGGATCACGGGTTCGACATCTATCCGGCGCCGAAGAGCGCGGCGGATCACTACCTTCGCGACTCGTCCGTCTTCGACTTCAACAATGGGTACCTCTCGCCGCTCGACGGCCCCGGCCTCGGGCTCGAAATCGACGAAGCGGCCGTTCGGAAGCGATCGCAACAGAACTTAGACTGGTCGAATCCGATCTGGCGACACGAGGACGGCAGCATCGCGGAGTGGTGATCGGCGCCGCGGCGCGGTTCGTCGATAGCTCGCGTTCGGGGACGGACCCAACACGTCGACCTGCGGTTGCGGTCGTCGAACCGATCGCGCCGTCCTCGTTCCACGGACCACTGCCGAAACGCGCTGGCCGCATCCCTGTGACGGAACCGATGATCGAGGCTCGTCTCTTCCCGTCGTTCGAGATTCCGTTCGCGGCCGGCGACGGCCCCTGTCGCGTTGGCCGTTCTCGAACGCCACCGATTCCCAGTCGCGTTTCGACCACCGAAACAGTGGCGCCGTTTTCCGCCCGTTCCGCGCGCTGATCGCCGTCGAATTACAGTCGTATCACTGTAATCGACCGCTCGTTCGCCCCGGTGTTTCGACCTCCGAAACGATCGGCCGGGCAACGAACCGAGGGATCGGTCGGCGCGAACGAGCGATCAGATGGCCCCGAAAAGAGGGTGACCGTGTGCGAGCTATCTTCGGCCGATGGCGATCGGGACGGCTCACCCGAGGTAGTCAACGGCCCGGCCGTGAAGCGGGACGAAGCCTTCGGCGCGTTCGACCCCCGTTCGCTTCCCGCGTGCGGCGTCCTCAGCGGCGACCCCTTCGATCAGGTTGTCGAACTCGGCGTCGATGCCGCCGTGTTCCTCGAGGAACGCGACCTGCGACTCGTGGCGATCGATGGCGGCGGCTTTCTGCGCTTCGTATCCCGACGTATCGACGTGGACGGTTGGCTCGAACGATGACGTCGGCTTCCCGAAGAAGTAGACGTTCTCCGGGTCGCACGGGTCGTGTTCGGTGTCGACGAGCGGGAGCGACGCCATGTAGTAGGCGTCCGTGACGAGCCGCGACGTGGCGCGGTGGTCCGGGTGCATGTCGTCCGTGTAGTGGGTCAGGATCAGATCGGGCGCGTGGGCCCGGATCGTCTCGACGATCTCGAGGCGGTTCTCGAGCGTGTACTCGATCCGCCCGTCCTCGAACCCGAGAAACGTCACCTCGTCCGCGCCGAGCTCGTCGCCCGATCGGCGCGCTTCCTCGGCCCTCGTTTCGGCGATGGCGTCCTCCGTCGCGTCGAACCCGCCGTACTCGCCTTTGGTCATGTGTGCGATGGTGACGGTATCCCCGCGATCGGCGTGCTTTGCGAGCGTCCCACCGCAGAAGATATCCGCGTCGTCGGGATGCGCGACGATTGCTAACAACTCCATGTGTAACCGCCACATCGAACCGATCCTATTTCAATCGTCTGGTCCGGTAACGCGCGATCTCGCCCTCGTCGGAACTCACTCGAGGGCCGAGGTGAGCATCCGACTCGCGCTGAGCAGCAGGCCCGGGATGTTCTCCTCGAACCGCTTTCCGGAGAGTTCGTCGGCCCGCCCGGAGACGTAGACGGCCGCGACGAACGAGTCGGTCCGAAGGCTGACGGCGACGCTATTGACGTTCGGGAACTGCTCTCGCCGATCGAGCGAGAAGCCGCGCTCGCGAATGCGAGTAAGTTCCGTCGAGAGCTCTTCGGGATCGGTGATGGTGTGTTCGGTCACCGGCGGACAGCGCCGGAGGATCGACTCGGTTCGGTCGTCGGGCAGTTCCGCGAGGATCGCCTTTCCGGCGGCACTGCAGTGGAGGTGCCGGGTGTTGTACGCGGGAAACGTGCCGGAGTGGTACTGGTCGGCGCAGTAGACGTCGATCGCGACGCCGTCCCGTTCGATGACGAGCCCGGCCACTTCGTTCGCCATCTCGGCGAGTTCGTCGACCGGGTTGCGAGCCGTCCGGATCAGTTCGTTGTTCCACCGCACGCGGCGGGCGCAGTCGAGTAATCGGATCGCGGGCCTGTACCGGTCCCCGACCTTCTCCGCGTACCCGAGGTCGACGAGCGTCGTCGCGTGCTTGTACGCCGTACTCTTGGTCATCTCGGTCCGCGAGGCGATGTCGGTCACGCCGATCGGTTGCGGCGCGTCGACGAGGACGTCCAGCACCGAAAACGAACGAACCGTCGCTTCGATCGTTTCCCGCCGCGTGTCGGTGGCCATGCGGGCGACGTTTACGCCGCGCCCCCATGAGTGTTTCCCGCGTCGAAACGGACGCGGGGGAGCAGAACTTTTTTATCCCTCATCCGCCGAGTACGTCCATGGATCGGGCCGGAGAAGACGAATCTATCTACGACGAGCTGGGCGTCCCCGCGGTGGTCAACGCCGCCGGAACGAAAACGCGCATCGGCGGAAGCCGCATCCGAACCGAGGCGGTCGAGGCGATGAGCCGCGCGGCCGACTCGTTCGTGCGACTCTCCGATCTGCAAGCCGAGGCGAGCGATCGGATCGCCGAGGCGACCGGTGCGGAGGCGGGATACGTGACGAGCGGCGCCTCCGCGGGGCTCCTCCTCGGCGCGGCGGCCGCCCTCGCGGGGCTCGACGTCCACCGGATGAATCGACTGCCGGACACGACCGGCTTCCCCGACGAAATCGTCATGCCGCGAACCCACCGGACCGGCTACGACCACGCGTTCCGAGCCGCCGGCGCGACGATCGTCGACGTCGGCACAAACGACAGAACGCTCGGAACCGGCGCGACGAACGTCGAGCCGTGGGAGATCGACTCGGCGATCACCGACGAGACGGCCGCGATCGGGTACGTCCAGAAACCCTACACCGAGCCGCCGCTCGAGGTCGTCGCGGAAATCGCCCGCGACCACGATGTCCCCGTCATCGTCGACGCGGCGGCGGAGCTACCGCCGGCGTCGAACCTCTCCCGGTTTATCGACGAGGGTGCGGATCTCGTCGTCTTCAGCGGGGGCAAGGCGATCCGCGGCCCCCAGACGACCGGTATCGTCGCCGGCCGCCGAGACCTCGTCGAATCCATCGCGCTCCAGAACCTCGATATGCACGCCGCGAAGGCCGTCTGGGAGCCGCCATCGACCCTCGTCGACCGCGAGCGCCTCGACTCCGTCCCTCGACAGGGGATCGGCCGATCGATGAAGGTCGGCAAGGAGGAGCTCGTCGGCCTCGTCGTCGCGCTCGAGTCGTTCCTGGAGGAGGACCACGCGGATCGGGCGCGGGCGTGGCACCGCGACGCCGCGCGGATCGCCGACGACCTCGCGGAGATCGACGGGATAGAGACGGACGTCACCGCCGGAACCGACGCCTCCGTCGCACCCGAGGCCCTGGTTCGCGTCGATCGCGCCGAAGCGGACACGTCGGCCGCCGACCTCGTTCGCGCGCTGCGCGCGGAGCGACCGCGAGTGTTCGTCGGCGCGGACCGGCTGGACGAGGACGCGTTCACGATCAATCCGATGTGTCTCGACGACGACGAAGCGGAGTACGTCGTGGACCGAATCCGGGCCCACGCGACGGCGAATCGATAACGACGACCGCGCCGACGCGATCCAGGCGTCGGTTCCGGCGGCGAAGCGACCTGTAGCCGAATCGAAACCTACTTTATCGGAGGTGCAGATGACCCACACGCTCATGGAAGAGGTATCTACAGCCGACGCACCGCCGAGTATCGGGCCGTTTTCTCAGGGGCTCGTCGACGACGGACGGGTCTACGTTTCGGGTCAAGGACCGATCGACCCCGAGACGGGCGAGATCGTCGGCGACGACATCGCGGCCGAAACGCACCGGGCGATGAAGAATATCGGCGCGGTGCTCGAGGCGGCGGGGAGTTCGCTCGACGACGTCGTGAAGGCGACCGTTTTCGTCCAGGACATGGAGAACTACGACGCGATCAACGACGTCTACGAGGAGTACCTGAGCGAACCGTACCCCGCCCGAAGCGCCGTGCAGGTCGAGGATCTGCCAGTCGATATCGGCGTCGAAATCGAAGTCATCGCGCGGGTCGACCGATGAAGGCGATCGGCGTCAAACGCGGGGAGCACGAGCCCAGCCTCCTCGACGTTCCGGCGCCCGAACCCGACGACGGCGAAGCGCTGCTGCGAACGCTGCGCGTCGGGATCGACGGCACCGACTTCGAGGTCCTCAAGGGGACTCACGGCGGCTTTCCCGACGACGACGAGTACCAGATCCTCGGCCACGAAGCCGTCGGCATCGTCGAAGAGCCGAACGGGACCGATCTCGAGCGGGGACAGTTCGTCGTCCCGACCGTGCGACGCCCGCCGGCCGGATCGAACGAGTACTTCGATCGCGGCGAACCCGACATGGCGCCGCCCGGAACCTACCTCGAGCGCGGGATCGACGGCGCCCACGGTTTCATGGCGGAGTACGTCACTAGCCCGGCCGAGTACCTGGTCCCGATTCCGACGGAATTCGCGGAGACCGGCATCCTCGTCGAACCGATGAGCAACACGGTCAAGGCGCTCGAGCACGCGTTCGCGTCGCGATCGCTGTTCGAGTGGGAGCCCGAAACGGCGCTGGTCCTCGGCAACGGGCCGCTCGGGCTACTCACGCTCGCCATGCTGGACTCGACGGTGGACCGGTGCTACTGCCTCGGTCGGCGCGACAGGCCCGATCCGACGATCGATCTCATCGAGGAACTCGGCGCGACGTACGTCGACTCCCGCGAGACGCCCGTCGACGAGCTCCCGGACGTCCACGAACCGGTCGATCTCGCGTACGAAGCGACGGGGTACGCGAAACACGCCTTCGAAACGGTCGAGGCGCTCGCGCCGAACGGCGTCGGCGTCCTCCTCGGAATTCCGGATGACTGGACGTTCGAGGTCGACGGCGGGCGGTTTCACAGGGAAATGGTCCTCCGGAACAAGGCGCTCGTCGGCAGCGTCAACTCGAACCTCCGGCACTTCGAGGCGGCGAAGGAGTCGCTCGCCGGCGTCCCGGACTGGGTTCCCGAGCGAATCATCACCGACGTATTTCCGCCGGAACGAGTCGACGAGGCGTTCGCCGGCGGCGACGACCGGATCAAGACCGTGATCGAATTCGATACTCCGTGACGCCCCGTCCCGAACCGATCGCTCAACGAACGTCGCCGACGTCGCGTTCGTGATCCGTCGAACCGCGTCGGATCACCGCCGCTAGGAGCCGGAGACGCGTTGGACGCTCCGCTGAGTGCCATCTTTACCGGTTCGGTCGTCGGGTGGGACCGCTCCGGCGGCCGATCGGTGCGATCGATCGCGATGCGGACTCGGAACGCGTAGTCGTCCGCGGAGCGTGCGGTCTCTCCGACGGGTTTCGAGGGTGGAACGTCGTTTTGCGGCGCGGGAATGCCAGGCCAGGAGGTGGGCGGCGTGTGAGTCGACATCGCGTCCGCCGCAGTAACGCCGTCGGTTCTCACTTTGTCTACCTCTCGGATTTGTGTATTACTCGAAAATATGATGATATTCTCTCTGCTCATCCCTTCGCTCCGATCGGATCGGCGCGGTCTCCGGTCCCGACTACCGCAAATTCGGACGTTGTGTACCGGACAGGGCAGTGATTTCGACGGCAACGATCGCTATCTGCTGTCCGTGCGGTCATCGCCGACGAACGAAATCCACCGTACGCGGTTCTACACGGTGACTATGGCCGCCTTCTCGAAACGCTTTGTCCGAGGTTCGGTGTTCGAATCGCGAAACCAGACGATGTCTGGATCTAATTTCTGTTCGGGAAATCGACACACATTCCATTTGCCGAATATTTTCGATCGCTTCTCGAACCGTCCGCGGGAGACGGCGGCGCCCGCTCGCCGCCCTATTTCGCGCGGTAATTCGGCCCCGGCTCCGTTGTCGGTGATCGAGTACGTTCGATCGACTTATACGTGCGGGCCGAGTTGCACCGGTATCGCTGATCGAACTATGGTTCGCCAGATCGCGTTCGTAGGAACGTACACCAGTGGAGCGAGCGACGGGTTGTACACCTGCGACATCACCCCCGACGAGGCGCCGACGCTCCGGAGGAGCGAGAGCAGCGAGCTCGCGGACAATCCGTCGTTTCTCACTTTGCATCCGACTTGTCGCCGACTCTACGCCGTTCACGAGGTCGAGGCTGGCAGTGTCACGGCGATCGCGATCGACGACGAGGGTCGCGGACTTCGTCGACTGAACCGCGTCGATAGCGGGGCAAGCGGCCCGTGCCACTCTAGCGTCCATCCGTCCGGCGACTTCCTCTTCGTCGCTCACTACACCGGCGCGGCGGTCTCCGTTATTCCGATCTGGCGCGATGGAACGCTGGCACCGACTTCCGATATCGTTTCCCATGAGGGATCGAGCGCGGATCCCGAGCGGCAGGCCGGTGCCCATCCCCACTCCGTCATACCCGGCCCCGACGGCCGCTTCCTCTACGTTCCGGATCTCGGAACCGACGAGATCGTCGTCTACGAGCTCGACGAACGAAACGGCGCGATCGAACGGGCGGGAGCTTTCGGCGCGGAACCCGGCGCGGGCCCGCGTCACCTCGAATTTCATCCGAACGGCCGGTACGGCTACGTGATCAACGAACTGGATTCCACGCTCACCGCGCTGGAGCGGGATCCCGAAACCGGGTCCCTCTCGGAGATCGCCACGCGATCGACGCTTCCGCCGAGTTTCGACGGCGAGAACGCCACGGCGGACGTCCACGTGCACCCGTCCGGACGGTGGGTGTACGGATCGAACCGCGGGCACGATTCGATCGCGATATTCGAGATCAACAACGAGACGGGGGCGATAACGCCGGCCGGGCACGAATCGACTCGCGGCGAGTGGCCCCGTCACTTCGCGATCGACGACACCGGCGCGTTCCTGTTCGCCGAAAATCGAGCGTCGGATACGATTGTGGTCTTTCGTATCGACGAGGGGACCGGCGCGCTCGCCGCGACGGGTGAGACGATCTCCATCCCGGAGCCGGTCTGTATGCGGGTTCGTCCCCTCGGTTCGTGATGCGGGCGGATCTTCGGTTTCGGATAGCCGCGGACGAGCGTTCGGAGGTGCGGGTGAGCATCGCGCCCCTCCGCGGCGGTTCGACGACGAAAGCGGGCGGTCACCGGGGGCGATTCGTCTACTGGATACGACGCGTGCAATCGGTGAAATAGCTACAATTCTCACAATAGGTGTGATAGGTGGCTTAGGGAACTACGGCGACGAGCCCGACCGCCTCGGAATTCGCGATCGGATGGTCCGGCGGAAGCTGGCGACCCGTTCCGATTGTAGCTCGCCTCGTCGTCGCCACATGGGTTACATTTGTACGCTTGTAAAAAATGCCTGAATTTCAGCAGAGGTGAAAGTGCCGCAGTCGGCGGCTCGGTTTCGGGGAAACACTTATAATTTCGAATGAAAATATAGATACCATCATAAAAATGAATGATAAACCGGACGCCGCCGTTCGAACGACCGAACGGTCATTGGACATAATCGAGGCGCTACAGCGGCTCGACGGAGCGCGGCTGACGGAACTCGCCGCCGAACTCGGGTTACCGAACAGCACGGTACACAACCATCTGACGACGCTCGTCAACCGCGGTTACGTCGTCAAAGAGTCACACCGGTACCACGTCGGGTTGCGGTTTCTGGATCACGGCGAATACGCGCGGCGCTCGCGACGCGGGTTCGACATCGCGCGCGAGGAACTCCGGGCCCTCGCCGAGTCGACGAACGAGACGGCCCTCCTCTTGACAGCGGAAAACGGTACCGGCGTCGTCTTGGAGTCGGCGCGAGAGAGCGACGCGGCCCCGCTCGATCTTCGGCCGGGGACGCGTATCGAGTTACATACGTCCGGGATCGGCCGCGCGTATCTCGCCTACCTGTCGAACGATCGGGTCGCGGAACTCATCTCCGACCTCGAGGGCTCGGGACGGGCGATCGACGACGTCCGGGAGTTTTTCGATTATCTCGAACGCGTCCGTCAACGGGGGTACGACTACGATAGGGGCGAACGGCTTGCCAGCGTCGCGAGCGTCGGCACGGCGTTGAAAGACGAGAGCGGAACGATCGTCGCGTCGATCGGCGTCGCGGGTGCGAAGAACCGCTTTTCCGAGGACCGAATCGCGGACCTCGTCGACCGATTGCAGACGACCGCGAACGTTATCGAGCTCTACATTGCCCACTCCTGACGATTTCGACGGCGCCGAAACGAGGTCCCGCAATGCGGTCTCGATCGCAGTGCCGTTACAGAATGATTCAAATACGTGGTCTCTCTGCATGTATCCATGCGAATCCGCAGCGTGGAGGCGGTCCCGGTCCGAATGGGCGTGGCCTCGCTCGATACGGAACTCGGGCTCGCGCCGTACGTGAGCAACCACGATTCGGTCGAATCGGTCGACAGAGTGCTGGTCCGCGTCGAGACCGCGACGGGACGACTCGGGTGGGGCGAGATGCTCGTCGCCCTGAAATCCGCCCGCGTGACGAAGACGGTCGTCGAAGACGTGATCGCCCCCGAACTCGAGGGGGTGGCCGTCACCGAAGCGCGCAGCGCATTAGCAGAGTTTTACTACCCCTACGTTCGACTCGATCCGTTTCTCGGCGCGGTCAGCACGGCGATTTGGGATCTGGTCGGCAAGCAGTACGGGGCGCCGATCGTCGACCTGCTCGGGGGTGCAGTGACGGAGTCGGTTCCGGTCGCCTTCTGTCTCGGAATTATGGACCCGGAACGCGCCGCGGACCACGCCGTCGAAGCGAAGAGTGCGGGGTTCGCGCGCCTCAAGACCAAGGCGGGTCCGGACTGGAACGCGGACGTGGAGCGACTCACCGCGATGGATCGCGCCGTCGACGGCGCACTCGAGTTTCGGCTCGATCCGAACCAAGGGTGGACCGCGACGGAGGCCGTTCGCGCGCTCACCCGGCTGGAGGAGCGGGGAATTTTACTCGAGTACATCGAACAGCCCCTTCGGACGGAAACGCCCGGGAGTTTCGCGAAACTCCGGGCCAGAGTCAACACCCCGATCGCGGTCAACGAAGACACCTACTTTCGCGGGAATCTGGCGACCCTCCTTCGACACGACGCGATCGACGTCGCCGTAATCGATCTAGTGCCCGCCGGCGGGATCACGGCGGCGCGAGACCAGGTCGCAGAGGCGAGCGCGGCGGGAGTCTCCGTGTCTCATCACTGCGGGTTCGACCTCGGGGTTAAGACGGCCGCCGTCCTTCATCTCGCGGCCGGGACCCCGGCGCTCAATCTGCCGCCGGATTCGGTCTATTACGGCTGGGACGAGTACGTTCTCGAGGATCCGTTCGAACTGCGAGACGGTGCCTACTCGGTTCCGGACGGTCCCGGGCTCGGCGTCACCGTCGACGAGGACGAGATCAAACGGTACCGACTCGACAAATGACGCGGACCCGCTCGACGGCGACACTCGGCGTAGAGTCCTTTCTGGAACGGCGGGACGGAACCCGTCCCTCGACGATCGGTCTCGTAACCAACCCCTCTGGCGTGACGAGCGACCTCGAATCGACGATCGATCTGTTCCATCGAAGCGACACTATACGACTCGAGGCGTTGTTCGGGCCGACGCACGGAATCCGCGGCAACGAAAACTCGCGGGCCGGCGTGGACGGCCGCGTCGACGAGCGGACCGGCGTTCCGGTGTACAACCTCTCCAGGCGAACCAAGACCGGCTCGGCGGCGCAGATCGAACCGCTCGACCTCCTCGTCTACGATATTCAGGAGGTCGGCACTCGATTTTACACCTTCGTGCAAACGCTCGAGCGGGTCCTCTCGGTCGCCGCCGACGCCGCGACGCCGGTCGTCGTGCTGGACAGGCCGAATCCGATCGCGCCGCTTGGTCACCGCGGCGGGATCGCCGACGGCCCCGACGGGACCGCGCTTCCGATCGTCCACGGGATGACGATCGGCGAACTCGCGCGGTTCTTCAACGACGAGTTCGGGATCGATGCCGACCTCAGCGTCGTCACGATGGACGGCTGGACCCGCGAACGGTGGTTCGACGAGTACGAGCTGCCCTGGGTGCCGCCGTCGCCGAACATGCCGGATCTGCGGACAGCGCTCGTCTACCCCGGAACGTGTATGTTCGAGGGAACGAACCTCTCCGAAGGTCGCGGGACGACGTTACCGTTCGAACTCGTCGGCGCCCCGTGGATTCACGCGCCCGACTGGGCGACCCAGTTGAACGAACTCGATCTCCCGGGCGTCAAGTTTCGGCCGGCGTACTTCAGGCCGCTGTTCTCGAAACACGAACGCCAGGACGTCGAAGGCGTTCAGATTCACGTCGTCGATCGGTCGGCGTTCGATCCGGTGGACGCCGGCATCGCGATGCTCGCGACGGTCTTTCGGGAGTACTCGGATTGCGAGTGGCTGAACGGGTCCGCCGGATACGTCATCGACGATCTGCTGGGCGGGTCAGCGGTTCGCGAGCGGATCTCCGAGGTTCGACGCGGCGTCGCGCCGTGGATTGCGATCGATCGGCTCCGATCACAGTGGGACGATGAACTGGCGGCGTTCGGACCGCTCGCGCGCGAGTACTCGATCTACGGCCGATCGTGATTCCTCCTGACGCGGCTTTCACTCGCGGACACTCGACGGAGTTCTAACACGAGTTATACGTGTGAGTGCGTTCACGATAGATTGATAGAAACGGCACCTCGAGATCGAGATCCTTCGGACCGCGCTGGAGTGAAGCGATCGACGGTGTCCCGCTTCGGTTCGATCGTCACTGAACGTAACTACTATCCCGCGCGTCGCTGTACCTCGCAGTATGTCCGACGATACGTTGAGCGGCGAAACCGCCGTGGTAACCGGCGCAGGGTCCGGCATCGGTGCGTCGATCGCGTCCGAACTCGCGGCGGCCGGCGCGTCCGTGATCGTCGCCGAAATCGACAAGGCGAGCGGCGAATCAACCGCCCGATCGATCCGCGATTCGGGCGGCGAGGGGATATTCGTCGAAACGGACGTGACCGACGCCGCGTCCGCCGAAACGCTGATGGCGGCCGTCGAGGCAGAGTACGGCGGTCCCGACGTGTTGGTCAACAACGCCGGCGGGGAACTGAACGACGGAAAGGCCCACGAGGTGGACCCTGACACGTGGCGGGCGAACATCGATCTCAACCTCACCAGTCCGTTTCTCTGCACCCGCGCGGCCCTCCCGCGCATGATCGACGGCGGCGGCGGCCGGATCGTGCACGTCTCCTCGGTCAACGGGCTCACCGGGATCGGCCTGACGGGCTATTCGGCTGCAAAAGCCGGAATTCACGGGCTCTCTCGGCTCGTCGCTACGCAGTACAGCGGGTACGGAATCCGATCGAACGTCGTCTGCCCGGGAACGATCGACACCGGGTCGCGACGCGCCCATCGCGAAGCGGAGTGGGACGACGCCGTCTGGACGCAATTGAAGGATCAGTACCCCGGCGGCCGGTTCGGACGCCCGGAGGAAGTCGCGTCGGCGGTCCGCTTTTTGGCGTCCGATCGGTCGTCGTTCGTCAACGGCGTCGTGCTCCCCGTGGACGGCGGGATGACCGCCGGGTTAGATCGAACGTTCGAACGAACGCTCTACGAGACGGACAGCTACCCGTAGCCGGTGTCGCGGCGCGGCGCTTCGCGGCGTCCGACGCGGTCTTCGCCGCGCATTCGCGAATCGATCGGGTCGCGGCGATCGGCCGGCCGCGTCAGTTTCCGTTCCGGCGACCGCGCCAGCGATCGTCGTAGAGGAGGTGCGGATCTCTGACGTCACGGAACTCGTCGATATCGTCCTCCCAGCCGCTCCGGATCTGGTCTGCCAGCGCCAGCGGGTCCGTACTGGGCTCCGCCTCGTCGATGGTCTCGCGGAGTTCGCTGCCGTTCGCCCGGGTATCGATCGCGTATGTGTCCCCCCACGAGAGCCACTCGCTCTCGGGGTACCCGAGGAACGCGGAGACGAGCATCGCCAGGCCGACGCGGACGGGCTGGGCGCTGGACCGGTCGACGACGTGCGTCTGGACGCCGCTCACGTTCTCCCCCTCGTGATCGTCGAACGTCGGCTCGAACCATACCGGGCGGAACCGGACGCCGGGGAGTCCGAGGTCGTTCAGGGCGTCAGCCCATTCCTGGCCGTCGATCCACGGGGCACCGACGTACTCGAAGGGCTTCGTCGTCCCGCGGCCCTCCGAGTGGGTCGTCGCTTCGAAGTACACCATCCCAGGATAGATGGTCGCCGTCTCCGTCGTCGGCATGTTCGGCGACGGCGGCACGAATGGGAGCCCGGTTTCGTCGTACCACATCCCCCGGTTCCACCCCCGCATCCGGACGATTTCGAGGTCCGCCCCAAAGTCGAACTCGTCGTTGAAGTACTGGGCGATTTCGCCGACCGTCATCCCGTGGATGATCGGCAGCCGGTAGTCCCCGATGCCCGAGGCGTTCTCGTCGTCGATCCGGCTTCCCGTCACCGGCAGCGGGGCGATGGGGTTCGGCCGATCGAGGACGACGAATCGCTTGTCGGTCTGGCCGATCGTTTCCAGCGACCGCGCGATGTCGTAGATGTACGTGTAGAACCGGACGCCGACGTCCTGGATGTCGAAGAGCACGGCGTCTACGTCCTCGATCATCTCCGGCTGCAGCTGCCGGGTGTCGCCGTAGAGGCTGAACACCGGCAGCCCCGTCTTCTCGTCGATCGTGTCGTCGACGCCCTCGCCGGCTTCCGCGTTCCCGCGGATGCCGTGTTCGGGACTGAAGAGCTTCCGTAGGTCGAACGCGTCGTGCTCGTACAGGCGGTCGATCGTCGGGGTCAGCGAGCTGTCGACCCCGGAGGGATTCGTGATTAGGCCCAGCCGATCGCCGTCGAGGAGTTCGACGCGTTCGTCGAGCAGGGTCTCGACGCCGAGCGTGGTCTGCGGCGTGGCCCGCGGGGGCGGCCCCCGTCTCTCGTCGCCGGACGCCGTCGCGGTTCCCTGCCCGCCCAGTCCGAGCGCGGCGCCGAGCGACCCCACCGCGGCCGTTCGAAGCCACCCTCTCCGCGTCGGGGCGATCGATGCGATACCGCTCGCGCTACCGCTATCGACAGTGTCATCTGACACCATGAAACACAATCCATCGCTCACGACTATAACTATTTTCTAGAAATAGTATCATGAATCGAGGGGGCCGGCGAATTCGGCGAGTTATTCGCGCGACTGCTCACCCACAGCCGAGCCGGGGATCGACAGCTCCGCAATCACCGGTCGGTGGTCCGAGACGAGCGTCTCGACGACTTCGACCGCGTCCGTTTCCACGTCCGAGGAAGTCAGCACGTAGTCGATGCGTTTGGTCGGAGTCTCAGCCGGGAACGTGTATCCCGGCTCCTCGCTCCGCACGTTCCAGGCGTCGTCGAACTCGTCCCACAGCGGGCGTAGCTCCGGCGCGCCGGGCGGCGCGTTCAGGTCGCCCACGAGGAGCGTCGGCCCGCGGTCCGCGTCGACGATCTCCAGCATGTCCCCGACCTGCATCTCGCGCACGCTCGGATCCGCCCTGTAATCCAGGTGCGTCGCAAAGAACGAGACGCGTACCCCTCGGACGTTGACGCTGACTTCGGGAAAGCCGGGCGCCGACTGGGGTTCGGGGCCGAGCAGCGGGGACAGACGCGTGATCTCGTGGTTCCGCGAGTGCCGGATCGGGTACTCGCTCAGCACCGCGAGGCCGTACTCGCGTCGCGGCCGATCGGTCTCGGGCGGGTCGAGGCTGTAGATCGGGGCGAAGACGTAGTTCGCGTCCAGCATCTCCGCCAGCGACGCCGCCTGGTTCCGGAAGTTCGAGCGCTCGCCCCAGTGGACGTCCACCTCCTGGAGTCCGACGACCTCGGCGCCGGACTCCCGGATCTCGCGAGCCGTGCCTTCGAGATCCAGGCGACCGTCCGACCCGACCCCGTGGTGGACGTTGTAACTCATCGCTGTCAGGCTGCGATCGGGCGCCTGCGGCTCGGCCGACGCGCTACCCACGCACAGTCCGGACGCCAGGGCGATCCCGGAGGCCCCGAGCGCCGATAGCGCTCCCCGTCGCGTTCGAGTCGCTGCCGTATCTGTCGGCGGCATATCTCGATCCTACACGTACGCTTTCATAAGTTTTTCCTCGCATAGAAATCACGTAGAGAAAACGTCTGTCTATCCCTCGTATCCGAGTCCGTGTCCCAGCGGGTAGTGACCGTCGATCTCCACGGGGAGCGTTCCCTCCGGTTCCGCGCCGAAGACGACCTCGGCGACCCCCTCCAGTGCCGAGACGTTCAGCTGCTTCCAGCGATCGAGCGCGTACGACGCGAGGTAGGCGTCGACGTCCGGGTAGGACGCGACGTCGTACGGGAGGCCGACCGACACCGCGGCCGTGGGCGTTCCGGTCCCCCGGACCGAGGCGACGAGTTCCGCCTGTCCGTCGGGAAGTTCGGACGCCGAGTACGTCGCGACGAGCGCGCGGTCCGCCTCCTCGGCGAGCGCCGTCACCGTCTCGATCTCGTCGTCGGTCGGGTCGTCGTCCCGCCACTGGCTCGACTGCCAGGCGACGACCTCGCCGTCGGAGCGGTCGCGAACGGCCTCCGTGAGGACGTCGACCTGCGCGACGCCGGCGACGAGCGTGGTCCTGCCGCCGGTCGCGTCGAACGGGAGGACGCCGTCGTTTTTCACCAGCGTCATCGATTTCCGGGCGATCTCCGCGGCGCGTCGCCGATCCGGGAGTTTGCCGGTTCTGCGTGCCGCCCGCTCGGGGTTGACGAAGACGCGGCCGCTCGGCCGACCGCCCCCGCGGGTCAGCAGGCCGTACTTCCGCTTCGCCGCTACCACGCGGGTCGCCGCCGCTTCGACGCGCTCCATCGACAGCTCCCCGCGCTGGACGGCGTCGTACAGGGCCTCGACGGTGGCGGCGTGGTCCTCGTAGCCGCCCATCGACATGATGACGTCCGCGCCAGCCGACGCGGCGAGGACGGCGGCGCGCTCTTGCCCCCAGATGTCCGTGATCGCCTGCATCGACATCGCATCGGTGACGAGGAGGCCGTCGTACCCGAGTTCGTTCCGGAGGAGGCCGGTCAACACCGGTTCGGAGAGCGTCGCCGGACGGTCGGGGTCGATCGCCTCGACGACGATGTGGGCGGTCATGATCGCGTCGATGCCGGCGTCGATGGCCGCCCGAAACGGCGGCAGGTGGATCGCGTCGAGCGTGTCCCGATCGTAGGAGACCGTGGGAAGGCCAGTGTGCGAGTCGGTGTGCGTGTCTCCGTGGCCCGGGAAGTGCTTCGCCGTGGCGATGATGCCATTCCCGTTGCGCTGGAAGCCCGGCGCCTGTGCGGCGGTGAGCGACGCCACGAGATCGGCGTCGCCACCGAACGCCCGGACGCCGATCACCGGATTCTCCGGGTTCGTGTTGACGTCCGCGACTGGAGCGAACCCCCAGTGGTACCCCATCGCGCGCGCTTCCGTCGCGGTGATCGTCGCGGCGTCGGCGGCCGCCCGCTCGGATCCGAGCGCGCCGAGGTTCATGGTTCGCGGGAACTGGGTCGTTCGATCGTCCCGGAGGTCGCCGACGCTGTGGGCGGCGCCGAACTCGAAGTCCGCGCCGACGAGCAGCGGAAGCGCCGCTTCCGTCTCCAGCGCCCAGGCCTGGAGGGTGTTGTTGAACTCGGCCGTCCGCTCGGGCGTGCCGACGTGTTCTACCATCGCAGACCCGACCGCGAGATCTTTCACGATGTCCTCGGCCCTCGCCGGCGGCTCCCCGTCGTCGGTCGGGGACACCAGCGCCATCACCAACTGACCGACCTTCTCGCGATCGGAGAGGTCGGCCACGATGTCGTCGACGGACCGCCCCTCTCGCGACTGCGCGGACGCGGCGCCGAGCCCGGGGATCACCGCGCCGGCGCCGAGAGCGCCCGTCGTCCGAACGAAGCGTCTGCGGTTCGCCGACGGCACGGACCGATCGTCGGAGTCGTTACTCGCCCCATCTGCTCGCGTGGTATCGTCTACCGCCATACGGATACCGTAATCGTACGCGATCAAAATAGTTTCCCTCGCTGTAACGTTGAACCATAGTCAACGATTGGTGTCTCTACCAGTCGGAACCCGAAAATAATGGCCGATCCGCGTGGCGATCGCCGTCTCCCGATCCGGCGGCGATCCGGACGTCGACGCTACAGCGTACTGTTGACCCGCGATTCGGCTTCGTCGACCGCGTCCTGGGGATCTTTCTCTCCGAGCGCGGCGGCCGAGAACTCCGTGTCGATGATGTCGGCGATCTCGGTGGCCTTGGGAATCACCGGCGGCCGCCAGAGGTCTTCGGCGACGACGTCGTACATGTCGTACAGCTGCACCAGTAGCGGGTTGTTCGACTGGAACTCGTCGTCGGCCTGGAGCTCTTCCATCGCCTCGGTGTGCGGGACGAGTACGGTCGTGTTCCGGAGGAAGTCCTGCTGGAACTCCTTGTTGAGGATGACCGATGCTAAGTCGAGCGCGGCTTGCTGTTCCGTGTCGCTCTTTCCGGGGGTCGTGATTCCGAGGCCGTGGAACGTGAACAACCCGCCGTCCGCGGGCGCGTGGGCGATGTCGATCGTGTCCTCACTCACCCAGTCTTCACCCATGTTCTGGATGAGGCGCAGCGCCGACCCGGAGCCGAAGTAGATCCCCGTATCTCCGGCACCGAACTGTTCGGCGGCGGGCTGCCACTCGCCGGTCCAGGTGACTTCCGGAAGTACGCCGTCGTCGGTCAACTGCCGGAACCGTTCGAGCAGTTCGACCGTCGTGGACGTGTTGAACGCCGCCTCGCTGTTGTCGTCGGTGAGGACGTCGACGCCTTCCGACTTGAACCAGGGCCACAGCAGGTAGTCGAACCGGATGAACGTGAGCCCGAACTCCGCGCCGGAGTTCTCGACGAGCTCCTCCGCCGCGTCGAGGTACTCGTGGGTCGACCACGGCTCCTCGAACGTCGGCGGATCGATGCCCGCTTCGTCGAACCACTGCGTGCGGCAGGCGGTCATGTTCGTCCCCATGTAGAATGGCAGCTGGTACAGCGTGCCGTCGTACTGGTTCAGTTCGAGCGCCGTGTCGTCGTACTGCTCGAGGAGTTCGTCGTCGGCCAGCTCCTCGATGTCGGCGAACACGCCCTCTTCGGCGTATCTGGCGTAGGCGCCGAACTGCGTGTCGAACACGCTCGGCGGATTGCCGGACTGGAGTCGCGACTGGAAGAACGAGATAATATCTTCCGTTTTAGGCCCCCGGTCGATCGAATCGCCCTCGAGGCCGTCGTACTCGTCGCCGAACTCGTCCTCGAAGGTCGGGATGATCTCTCCCGTGATCGTCTCCTCCCAGAAGGGGAGGTTCCAGGTGTACACCTCGATCGGATCCGAAATGCCCTCTTCGCTGTCACCGCCGCCGCCGAGGCAGCCGGCGAGGCCGGCCGCGGCGCCGGCCGCAACCCCTTTGAGGTAGGTCCGTCGACTACCCACCGGTATGCTTTCTCGTGTCATCATTCGTGAACAGAACCTTCTATTATTTATATCTAGTGACGGTCTGACGGTTCGATCGGCGCCGATCCATCGTTTCGGACCGGTACACTCGCACTCTTCGCCCGCAGGTGACGCTCCGTCGGAATCGATTGGTACGGCAAGTCGGCGCGCTGAGGCCGTCGCCGTCCCGATTCGAACGGTCAGCTGAGCACCAGCGTCACCTCCGTATTCTGCCCCTTGAAGTAGAGGTGGTGTCGCCTGGTCTCGCTCTCGCCGCGCTCGGGGTGTTGGGCTTCGATCGTGAATTCCAGGAGGCTCTCGTCCCGGAACTCGAACTCGCCCGCCCCGTCGGTGGTCGTAGACTGGGTGTCGGGGACGCCGGCGATCGTCTGTGGCGACAGCGTCACGGTGGCGTTCGCGATCGGCTCGCCGTCGCCGTCGACGACCTGTCCGGTGACGTACCCGTCGCTGTTCGCCGCGGCGTACCCCTGTACGGGGATCGAGACGAGCAACAGAACCGCGAGCAGGATGGTGAACCGGTTGTACAGGAGCTGTCGGACCGAGATCGCTTCCGCGACGAGTTTCAGAAGTGGTGGCACGTTCATGGGTGGATCACGTCTTGATGCTGCTCATGACCGCGCTGCGGATGAAGTACTTCTGCAGGAGCAAGAACAGGATCAACAGCGGCAGCAACACCATGATGGTGAAGGCGTACTGCAGCGCGAAGTTCCCCGACATCTGGGACTGGAACGTCGCCAGCCCCAGCGGCAGGGTCACGTAGCTGTCCTGCGTCGCGATCAGTAAGGGCCACAGATAGCTGTTCCAGGAGAAGACGAACGCGAGGATGACGGTCGTCGACAGCGCGGCCTTCGAGAGCGGCCAGTAGACCCCGAAGAGGATGTACAGTTCGGACGCGCCGTCGAGACGCGCGGCGTCGACCATCGAGTCGGGCACCGCCTCGAACGCGCTCTTCAGCACGAGGATGTTGACGACGCTCACCGCGACGACGATCGCCAACCCCGGGTACGTGTTGATCAGGCCCAGGCGACGGGTGATCAGGTAGTCGGTGAGGAAGATCGTCTGGAACGGAACCATCATGGCCGCGACGATGAACCCCATGACGTACTTCTTCCCGTAGAAGTCCATCGAGAGCCCGTAGGCGGCCAGCGAACAGAAGATCAGCTGGCTCGCGACCGCCATCGCGGACACGATCACGCTGTTGATCGCGTACTGGGCGAACGGGATCGCGTAGTAGACGCGGACGAAATTGTACAGGCTCAGGTCGTCGATGATCAACGACGGCGGCGAACCGTACAGCGACTCGCTCGGCCAGACGGCGGCGACTCGAAGCAGCCAGTAGAACGGGAACGCGAACAGCGCCGCCGCGACCAGCGCCAGCACGAACAACCCCCCTTTGCGGAGCAGCGTCGCTCTGCTCCGGAGGGTCGCGTGGCGGACGAGTCGCCGCGGATCGCGGGCCGAAACGAATTCGTTGATTCCGCTCACGAGTAGCTCACCTGCTGGAGTTTCAGCCCGAGATACGCCACGGTGAACGTGGTGATCACCATGATCACGCTGAGAACCGCGCCGTATCCGAAGTCGTTGTAGGAGAACGACTGCTTGTAGATCCAGGTGAGGAGGATCTCCGTGGAGTAGCCCGGCCCGCCGTCCGTCATCACCAGAATCAGATCGAACAGGCGAAACGAGATGACGACGCCGACCAGCATGCAGACGCCGATCGTCGGCTTCAGAAGCGGCAGGGTGAGGTACCGGAACTGCTGCCAGCGGCTGGCGCCGTCGATTCGCGATACCTCGTACACCTGACGGGGGATCGTCTGCAGGCCGGCCAGGATGATGATGACGTAGAACCCGGTCGTCTTCCAGATGTGGACGAGAAACACCGAGAAGAGGGCCCACCTGCCGTTACCGAGCCAGCTGATCGGGTCGTCGATCAGTCCGACGTTCAGTAGCGCGTAGTTGATCACCCCCTGCTCGGTGTGAAACATGTACTGCCAGATGACCGCGATCGCGACCATCATCGTGATGTACGGGAGGAAGAACACGGAGCGAAACGCCTTCGACCCCGGGAACTTCTGGTTGAGCAGGATCGCGATGAACAGCGCCAGCGCGATACCGACGGGGATCGTCCCGAACAGGACGATGGTGTTGCGCAGTGCCGTCGGAAACACCGGATCCTGAAACGCCTGCGCCCAGTTCTCCAGTCCGACGAACGTCATCTCGCCGGTGTAACTCCGATCGAAGAACGTCAGCACGACGTTCCAGAACAGCGCGATGTACTTGTACACCAGCAGCCACGCCATGACCGGCGCGATCGCGATCCACGCGATCACGGTGTGCTGTTGCTTCTTCGATAGGTTCGCGTCGCCGGTGGCGAGTCGGCGCCACGTCCCCGGCGACCTCAACGACTCGCGATTCATCGGACGGACGCCTCCGTCGCGTCCGGGGTCCGCTTACTGATGATGCGCACCACTGCAATCATGTCTGAGTGTCACGTGAAACTCACTTACGCGGCTTCGATCATAATTCTTTGCCTACGTGTCCCGGACGGGTACGCGGCGCGTGCCGAACGGACGATAGCCGCCGGCGGCGCTTCGACGGCGACTTCGGGGCATTCGGTCGGAAAACGGCCCGTCCCCGTCGATCGCGACTCACCTGTCCTCGATCGTGAGCTGTCCGTTCGGGTGGGCCTCGTCGGCCGAGGCGGGTTCGCGATTTTTGATCGTCCGTCGGGACTCGGCGTCGAACACGTGGATCCGCTGTTCGGGTATCTCGAGGTGGATTCGATCGCCCGCTTCGACCTGGACGTACCCCGGGATGCTCGCCGTGTAGGTCTCCTGGCCGATGTCGAAATAGAGGAGGTGTTCCTTTCCGAGCGGTTCGATGACGTCGATTTCGACGGTGACGGAGGTGTCCGTCGGCGACTGTACGATATCGAAGTCCTCCGGGCGGATCCCGACGAGGATCTCCCGTCCGTCGGCGGTCAGTTCGTCGCCGAGAACGCTCGACGCGCCGTAGGAGAAGGCGTCGTGCTCGAGAGTCAGTCGATCGGCGGACGTGTCGGTCGTCGCGGGGATGAAGTTCATGCTCGGCGAGCCGATGAACCCCGCGACGAAGACGTTCGCCGGTTCGTAGTAGGCCTCGAGCGGCGTCGCGACCTGCTGCAGTTCGCCGTGGTTCATGATCGCGATTCGGTCGCCCATCGTCATCGCCTCGGTCTGGTCGTGCGTGACGTAGATCGTCGTGACGCCGAGGTCGCTTTGCAGGCGCTGGATCTCGGTGCGCATCTGCGAGCGGAGCTTGGCGTCGAGGTTGCTGAGCGGTTCGTCCATCAGGAACACCTCCGGGTTGCGGACGATCGCCCGACCGAGCGCGACGCGCTGTTGCTGGCCGCCTGAGAGTTCGCTGGGCATCTTCTCGAGTAGGTGGCCGATGTCCATGATGTCGGCGGCATCGTCGACGCGCTCGGCGATCTCCGTCTCGTCGAGTTCCCCCTGCATCTTCAGCCCGAAGGACATGTTCCCGCGGGCCGTCAGGTGCGGATAGAGCGCGTAGTTCTGGAACACCATGGCCAGATCCCGGTTTTTCGGTTTGGTCCGACCAATCTCCTCGTCGCCGAGGTAGAGGTTCCCGTTCGTGAGCGTCTCGAGCCCGGAGATCAGCCGGAGTAGCGTCGACTTCCCGCTCCCCGACGGGCCGACGAGGACCATGAACTCCCCGTCTTCGATCTCCATGGACACGTCGTCGACCGCGACGATCTCGCCCTCGTTCGGATCGCCGAAGACCTTTCGTATACTCTCTAGCCTCAGGGAACTCATTCTGTGGTAACGTCAACAGCTATCAATTATATAAGTTCCGGTGGATGTACTCGCTCGGGCGAGCTCCTCCCGCGGCGATCCCGTCCGATCGGTCGACGCGCCGATCGAGCGCGTCGAACCGGCCGCACACGCGGGCCGCTCCTGCTCGTCGGCCGCCGCTCGCCCTAGGTATATTAGCCCGTGCGGTACGTGTAGAACCATGACGGTAGAGATTCACTACAACGTCTACGGCTGTTTCCGCGATCCGCGCTCGGACATCGATCTCGCGAAGGCCGCGGTCGACGCCGGATTCGAGGGGATCTGGATCGGCGATCACTTCCTGCCGTGGATCGACTCGCGGCCGTACAGCCACCACGCCGCGTCCTGGCTCGGGTCGCTGCTGAGCGAGGTGCCCGAGGTTCCCGTCGGGACCTCCGTGACCTGTCCGATCGTCCGGTACCGGCCGCCGCTGGTCGCCCAGGCGTTCGCGACGCTCGACAACATGCATCCCGGTCGGGTGAACCTCGGCGTCGGCGTCGGCGAAGCCCTGAACGAGGTACACTTCGCGGACGGCGATTGGCCGGATTGGGACGCCCGCGCTCGCATGTTGGTCGAGGCGATCGACGTCGCGAAGCGCCTCTGGAACGAGGACGGGTACGTCGACTACGACGGCGACTACTTTCAGTACGAGGGGATCAAGCTCTACACTGAGCCGATGTCCGACATCCCCGTCCACTGGGCCGGGTGGGGGCCGAAATCGGTCCGGCTCGCCGGGCGCTTCGCGGATCACCTGCTGACGGTCGCACCCGCCGACCGGATCGAGTCCCAAATCGTTCCCGCATTCGAGGACGCCATGGACGCGGCGGGCCGCGACATCGAGTCGGCCGACGTGACGACCGAGTTCACCGCGAACGTCGGTGATCCCGACGTTCTCGTCGCGGAAATCCGCGAGAAGGGTGAGTATCTCCCCGTCGATACCGAACTCAACAACCCCGATCCACGATCGATCCAACGCGTCGCGGACCGGCGTCTCGACGACCGCTCCGACGCGGAACTCGTCGCGGAGTACAATATCACTGACGACCCGGACGACATCGTCGCGGCTCTCGAGGACCTCGAGGCCGCCGGCGTCTCGCGCGTCCTCGTCGGGTCGAAGTGTGGGGACCCGTACGAGACGATCGAGGCGTTCGGCGAGCACATCATCCCGCACTTCGCATGAGTTTCGATCGTTGCACCCGTGGATTTAATAGACCGGTCGCGCATCCTTTCCGCGTATGGAAATCACTGGCGTGAAAGCGCGTGCCGTCAACGTGAACGTCGTCGATCTGGAAGACGGAGGGCTTTCGCCCTACGTGACGAACCACGGCGCCGTCGAGGACGTCGATCGGGTGGTGGTCCGGGTCGACACCGATGAGGGGATCTCCGGATGGGGCGAAATGCGAGTATTCCTCTCTCCGGCGACGACGATCACGGCGCTGGAAGACGGCGTCGCGCCGATCGTCGAGGGCCACTCCCCCTTCGAGGTCGAGAGCCTGCGTCGGCTGCTGTTCATCGAGTACGCGAACGTCGACATGTTTTTTTCCGCCGTGGAGATGGCCTGTTGGGACATCGTCGGGAAAGCGCTCGAAAAGCCGATTTACGAGCTACTGGGCGGGTGGACCGCGCCGGGAACGACGACGCGGCGGCTGGACACTGCGTACGACCGGGAGAACGCCGTCGACGTGGCCTACTGTCTCGGCATTCTCTCGCCGGAGGAGTCCCGGATTCACGCCGCGAAAGCGGTCGACGAGGGGTTCGACGTGGTGAAGACGAAAGCGGGACGCGACTGGAAGCAGGACGTCGAACGGATCGTCGCGATGGACGACGAGGTGGACGGACGGCTCGACTTCCGGCTCGATCCCAACCAGGGCTGGCGCCTCGACGAGGCGATCCGCGTCGGCGCGGCCTTGGCCGACGCCGGCGTCTACCTCCAGTACCTCGAACAACCGATCCGGGTCGATACCCACCGATCGCTGGCGCGCCTCCGCCAGCGCACCCCGCAGCCGATCGGGCCGAACGAGGACACCTACGTCGCACACAACCTGCGCGAACTCATCGAACACGGCGCGCTCGACGTCGCCGTCGTCGACATGACGCCCGCCGGCGGTATCTCCGGGCTGCGGCAGGTCGCCGCGATCGCCGAGGACGCCGGCGTTCCGATGGCGCACCACTGCGCGTTCGACCTGGGGATTCGAACCGCGGCGATCCTCCACGCCGTCAGCGGAATTCCGGGGTTCACGCTGCCGCCGGACACCGTCTACTACGCGTGGGAGGACGACGTGATCGAGGAGCCGTTCGCGATCGAGGACGGGGCGATCGCGGTCCCCGACGAGCCAGGACTGGGGATCGCCGTGGACGAGGACAAGATCGCCGAACACCGGATCGCCGGCTGACCGCAGTCGGGGCTGTGCTGGCTCGGACGCCGACCGATCGAAGCGATCGCGACCGTCGAGTCGACCGCCATCGCGCTATCGGTTGCGCTCGTGAACGTCCCGTAGCAGCGACTCCAGTTCGTCGCCGAGCAGTTCGTATATCCGTTCGCCCTTCTCGGCGGACGCCAGGCCGGGATCGCCGATCGCGCCGGACGCGGAGTACTCTTCGAAGCCGCGGTACACCGCGAGCGGGCCGCCTTCCATCAGGTCCTTCGTTCCGAGATCGTACGGCTCGTTCAGGTACGTGCCGTCGAGGCGATCGCCGTCGACCAGGTCCTCGCGCAGGTACAACATGAGCGACGTCTCGAACTCGCCGCCGTGAGCCATCCCGCCGATCTCGCTCTCTCGGATCTCGTCGATGAAGCTCCTCGCGAGCCGGAAGTACGTGAGGCCCAGCACCTCGACGCCGGTGCGGTCGGCGCCGATCGTGCTGACGGCGCCGTCGATCAGCGACGCGTTTCCGCCGTGTCCGTTCAGCAGCACCACGGCGTCGAAGCCGTTCTCGAGCGCGGTGTCCGCGACGTCCTCGATCGCGGCCAGCATGTGCTCGAACTCCAGTGATACGGTCCCACCGAAGTGAAGGTGGTGGGGCGAAAATCCGCTCCAGAACGCCGGAAGCACGAGGATCGGAACGTCGTCGACCACCCGCTCCGCGCCGAGCGTCGCCACGGCCTCGACGAGGATGCTGTCGGTCGCCACCGGAAGGTGGTTGCCGTGCTGTTCGACGCTCCCGATCGGGACCACGAGCACGGAGCCGTCGCGATCGCCGATCTCGGTGATTTCGCCGTAGGTGCGGCTCGCGAAGGAGACGCTGCTGGCTACCGAATCTTCGAACGACATGTGTAGCGAATGCCCGGTGGACGGTAAAAAAGTTCCTCCCCGAACGAGAACCGGCGTCCTGGCGGGGGTACGACGAGTGGACGGGGCCTGCCCGTCGAGAACGGGCGTCACGCGACCGGTGCGACCGTCTTCGAGGCTCGATCGCGTCGGACGCCGACGTCGTTACGGCCGATCGGACCGGCGCGATCGATTTTCAACGATAGTGGAAATTCGGTCAGTAGTTGTACCGAATCGAGATGACGTTCGCCTTCCGTTTCAGCAGGGCGATGTACTCGCCGCACTGTGGCGGCGTCAGTCTGTTCTTGGGCGCGTTGATCCCCAGCGCGGCGACCGTGTTCCCGTCGACGTCGGTCAGCGGAACCGAGACGCTGCGGATGCCGACTTTCCGCTCCTCGTCCTCGATCGCGAACCCCTGCTGACGGATCCCATCGACTGCCGCGAAGAGCTCCGCTCGGTCGGTGATCGTGTTTTCGGTCGCCTCCGGCAGCCCTTGTCGGTCGATAATGCGATCGATCTCCGCATCCGACAGACTCGCGAGCAGCGTCTTCCCGAGCGACGTCCAGTGTAAGTACGTGTGCTCTCCGACGTGGATCTTGTCGTTGATGGCGTCTTCGCCCTCGATTTGCCATAGTTCGACTCGCCGTTCGTTCTCGACGACGCCGATGCCGACCGTCTCACCGGTTTCCTGACTGAGGTCGATCATCTCGCTGCGCGCCGCCGAGAATACGCTCATCCGTCCCCGGACTCGACCCCCGATGTCCAAGAATCGTAAGCTCAGGCGGTATCCGTCGTCGTCGGCGATCAGGTAGCCCAACTCTTCCAGCGTCCGGAGGTGTACGTGGACCGTACTCGTCGGCATATCGAGCGCCGCTGCGAGGTCGGAGACTCCTGTGCTCCCCGTCTCTTTCAACTCTTCAATGATGTTGAATCCTTTTACCAACGCGTTGATTCGTTGCCCTGACGATCCCGCGTTTTTCGTTCCCATATCACTATGATATCCAATACCAGTGAAAAATCCATCGAAAGTAGTATTCTTTTCCATCATCTCTGGATGCGGGGGCGGCAGAACTCGTGGCCCTCTCGACGCTTGTTGAGAACGCGCTTCATCCCCCACTGGCGACGCTGGACGTGGCGAGTCCGCCATCAACGAGGATGGTATCTCCCGGCGGGGCTTCGATTTCTCGAACCCGGTATGCCGCTCGAAAGCGGCGAGTGACGTTCGACTACTCGGACTGGCCTTCGTCTACGAGAGTCGGCGATTTCGCCGATCGGGACCGCAACGGGCTGTCGCGCACGCGGCCGCTCACTTTTTACAATAGTATGGATGTAAGTGTCCCAGCTGCGTATCGCCCTCGAGATAGTCGATCGCGCTTGAGAGGGTGCCGGCGGGAGATGCTGGTTGGAGCGATACACAGCTTGCGGCCGTCGCTTGGCAGCTACGAGACTTCGGTTGATATTAGATCCGTTGAACTGATCGGCGAAACGCGATACGTGGCTCTAGAATGACAAATTGAGTACTATCTCCCATATCAACATACAAATAGGATATCTGTGAATTCGACACCTTCGGATTCGATCCTCTCTTCTTCGCTAGCCGCTAATGCAGACCGCGCACGACGATGACTATCTACTTCCGAATCGAGATAATGCGTCTATCCGATCGGAACGCTTCGCAGGTGGCCCGTGGGATCTCCGAGCGTCGTGCATCGAACTCACAGCGGGACGAAGGGAGCGGCGGGCCGTAACCCGCCCTAAACCCGTTACTCACGCCGTCTAGGCGTGGTGTTGCGCCCGATTCCGCTCGTTTCCAAATACCTGGTCAGCAATAACCCCGTACCAAGCAGTTAGGTGACAATAACGAAATAGCATAAAGAATACTGCATTAGAACAACCGCAACGATCGAACGCGCCGTCGGGTAACCGGTGAGCGAATTTGACCGGTGAAATAGGTACAACATTTCTAATAGGTATAATAGGTGAAATAGGTAACTATCGCAACTGATTCACGCCGATTTGACATCGGCGATCGGCCGTTCTCTTCGATGTCGGTCCGCGTTTCGTCACGAACGCAGAGCGGCTGCTACCGATCGTTGCTGTGCTCGAACGGTGTCCGGTCAACGGCGTCCGTCGGCTATTCGCCTCCGGCTGCGTCAGTCTCTGTCACTGATTCGCGAGCGAGTGCTCCATCGACTCTCGTTGGATCCATCGCCGTCACGTTCGAGGTCGTCGAGCGGCCAGTCGTCGATCGCACTACGTGGCGAACGGCGCGATCACGTCCGACATTCGCCGGCCTGCCAGTAGATCGGGCGATCGACGTCCGCCGTTTTCCCGCGGTGCCGGCCAGTTCCCGCTTGCGACCGCGCGGGGACGTCGAACATGATTCCTCGACGCGATCGGGGTCGTCCCGGCCGCCGCTCGGCCGTTCACTCCTCCACGACGGGATTCGTGAGCGTCCCGATTCCCTCGATTTCGGCCTCGCAGGTCCGGCCCGGTTCGAGCAGGTCGACGGGGTCGCGGAAGATGCCGACGCCGCCCGGCGTCCCGGTCGAGATGACGTCGCCGGGTTCGAGCGTCATGTTCCCGCTGATGTACGAGACGACCTCGTGGACGTCGAAGATGAACTGCTCGGTGTTCGAGGACTGTTTCGTCTCCCCGTCGACGCGCAGTTCGACGTCGACGTTGTTGGGGTCGAACGCCTGGCCCGCGACGAGCGCCGGCCCCATCGGCGAGAACGTGTCGTAGCTCTTCCCGCGGAAGAACTGGCCGTCGGCGAACTGCGCGTCCCGTCCGCTCACGTCGTTGAGGATCGTGTAGCCGGCGACGTAGTCGTCGACCTCGTCCTCGTCGAGGTTCTTCGCCCTGCGTCCGATCACGATCGCGAGTTCGACTTCGTAGTCGACCTGTTCGCCCGCCGGGTGGACGATCGGACTGTTCGGGTTCGTCACCGTCGTCGGCGCCTTCGCGAACAGGAGCGGAACGTCCGGGAGCTCTTCGTCCTGTTCCTCGGCGTGATCGCGGTAGTTGAGCCCCACGCAGACGATCTTGGGGGGACGAGGGACCGGTGCCAAGAGGTTCACCTCGTCGGGGTCGATCGTCGAGAGGGTCCCGGTGTCGACGTGTTGCTCCAGCTGGTCGAGGTACCGTCGGTTCGTAAGGTCCTGGTACGAGGGCTCGCCCGCCGGAAGATCGGCGAGCGCGTGGATACCTGCATCGGTTTGTACGCCCCAGCTGGGGCCGGCACCGTCGGTGTATCGAACGAAGTGCATCGATCGTAAGAGACAACTCCGACGACTTAAACGTTGAGTTGAACGGCCGAGGCCGCAATATTTTTCGGACTCCGCCGACCACCGGCCGACGTTCCCTGTCGTTCCAGGACATATTTATCACTGAATCTACTCTGTATCGGCATATGGATTCGAACCCATCGAGACGTTCACTGGCAGTTCCCGAAGCGTCGATCAGCGAGGCGTGCGGCGAAACGCCCCTCCCGGAGCTTGGCGTGATCGAGCAAGTGTGGGAGACGAACCCGATACCGCCGGACGAGATCGCCGACCGCGCGGGAGAGGCGTTCGCATCGCTGCCCCTCGAAACCGTCCCCGACGGCGGCGAGATCGCGCTCGGCGTCGGCAGCCGCGGCATCGCGAACCTCGCTACGATCGTCGCCGGCGTCGTCGACGAAGCGCAAGACCGCGGCTACGAGCCGTTCGTGTTCCCGGCGATGGGCAGCCACGGCGGGGCCACTGCGGAGGGGCAACGCGAGATGCTGGCCGACCTCGGCGTCGACGAGTCGACCGTCGGCTGCGAGATCCGCTCGAGCATGGCGGTCGTCGAAGTCGGCCGGACCGCCGATCGCGACGTCCCGGTCGTCGCCGACGCGAACGCCGTTTCGGCCGATGCCATCGTGCCCATAAACCGGGTCAAACCGCACACCGACTTCGACGGCACCGTAGAGAGCGGCCTCTCGAAGATGCTCGTCATCGGGATGGGCAAACAGCGCGGGGCGAAGATCGCCCACGACTGGGCGGTCGACTGGTCGCTCCGGAACATGATCCCCGAAATCACCGAGCAGTTGCTCGACGAGTTGCCCGTCGCGGGCGGCGTCGCGATTCTGGAGGATCAGCGCGACGACACGACCCTCCTCGAAGGGGTGCCGCCGTCGGGGTTCCTCGACCGCGAGGAGGAGCTCCTCGAGCGGGCCTACGACTGTATGCCGACGCTTCCGTTTCAGGATATCGACGTGCTCGTCCTCGACTCCCAGGGAAAGGATATCAGCGGCCAGGGGATGGACACGAACGTCATCGGTCGCCGTCCGTTCGCCATCCAGGAGCCGGAGCCGGACCTCCCCGTCATCAAGCGGATCTACACGCGCGGCCTGACGGAGACGACCCACGGCAACGCGATGGGGATGGGGTCGGCCGACTTCGTCCACGCGGACTTGCTTCAGGAGATCGACATTCCAACGACGCTCATCAACGCGCTGACGGCGAGCACGACCAGGGGTGTCCGCCTCCCGCCGGCCGTTGAAACTGACCGTGCGGGCCTCATCGCCGCGCTGTCGACCATCGGCATCGTCGATCCCGAGACGGTCCGGGTCGTCCGCGCGCCGGATACCATGCACCTCCAGTACCTCTACGCCTCGACGGCGCTCGTCGAGGAGGCGCGCGAGCGCGAGGACCTTCGGGTGATCGAGGAGCCCTCGCCGATCGAATTCGAATCGGGCGACTTCGCGGCGCCGTCGCCCCGCGAGTCGGCCGCGCGTGACGGGCCGAGTAACGATTGAGAACGGAGCCGCGGATTCTCCTGTCGCTCGTCGATTCTCCCTGCTCCGAACGGTACCGATCCGACGGTTCGGAATTCGCGTCGCTTCTCGGTTCCGTCGAGCGAATCAGCTCGACGGCGAGTGCAACGTCCGGCCGTCAGATCTCGAGCTCGTCGATGGCGACGCGACGCTGTTCGTCCGCGGACTGATAGCTCGCCTCGGTGAGCTGGACGCCGCGCGCTCCGGCGGCGAAGTCCCACGGGAACGGCTCGTCCGAGACGACGTGTCGGATGAACTTCTTCCACTGGATTTTGAACGCGTTCTCCAGCTCCCGGTTGGTCGGCACGGGCTCCCAGTCCTCGTAGAAGTCGTGTTCCTTCGGCGTGTCGGGGTTCCACTCCGGCTTGGGGGTGTTGGCGTGGTGTTGGGTCTTGCAGTCGCGCAGGCCCGCGACGGCGCTGCCTCTCGTCCCGTCGACCTGGATCTCGAGCAGGTCGTCGCGGTTGACGCGAACCGCCCACGACGAGTTCAGTTGGGCGACGACGTCGTCTTCGAGTTCCATGATGGCGTAGGCCGCGTCGTCGGCCGTCGCCTCGTAGGCCTCGCCGTTCTCGTCGACGCGTTCGGGAACGTGCGTCTTCTCGAGACAGCGGACCGCTTCGACGCGACCGAAGAGGTTCTCGAGCACGTAACTCCAGTGAGAGAACATGTCGTCGATGATGCCGCCGCCGTCCTCGGCGCGGTAGTTCCAGGAAGGGCGCTGTGCGGGCTGGATGTGGCCGGTGAACACCCAGTAGCCGAACTCGACGCGAACCGAGAGGATGTCGCCGAAGAAGTCCTGATCGATCAGCCGCTGTAGTTTCAGCAGGCCGGGCAGCCAGAGCTTGTCCTGGACGATGCCGTGTTTGACGCCGCTTCGCTCCGCCGTTTGGGCGACTTCCAGCGCGGTTTCGAGGTCGCCCGCCAGCGGTTTTTCGCAGTAGACGTCCTTCCCGGCCTCCATGGCTTTCAACAGCGCCTCGGGACGTCGAGGGGTGACTTGCGAGTCGAAATAGATCTCGTCGTCGCCGTCGAGACACGTCTCCAAGTCCGGGTCGGTGAGCCAGCGGTCCACCCCGTGTTCCTCGCTCAGTTCCCGGAGCTTCCGCTCGTTCCGGCCGACCAGCAGCGGATCCGGCATGACCCGTTCCCCGCTCGGCAGCTCGACGCCGCCCTCGTCGCGGATCGCGAGGATGGATCGGATGAGATGCTGGTTCGTTCCCATGCGGCCGGTCACGCCGTTCATGATGATTCCGATTTCTTGCATAGCTACTACGTCAGTTATTGTTGACCGCTAAACTCTCAATAGTGTTTCGGTCGCGTGGTGATCGTCAGATCTCCTACACCTCGGACGTCGCGTTACAGGTCGAACAGCTCGAGCGCGGTTTGGCGCATGAGCCGTTCGCGATCGGCTTCCGATTCGACCACAGCCGCCGGTGTCGGATCCTGGCTGTGCCGCCCGGTCTCTCAGTGCTCGGGTAAAACGAACACCCGGAGATCGTTGACGTTCGTCCCGGTCGGACCGGTGACGATCGAGGCGTCCCGTCGATCGAGGAAGCCTCCGGCGTCGTTGTTCAGAAGCGCCGTCCGCGCCTCGGACTCCGGTTCGATCGTCTCCCGGGTCGCGAGAGCGCCGGCGGCGTCCGAGTTCCCGTCGATACCATCGGTGTCGACGCTCGCGACGACGACGTCGGGTTCGGACAGCTCCAGGGCCGCGCTCAGGGCGAACTCCTGGTTGGGACCGCCGACGCCGTCGCTCCGGATGGTGACGGTCGTCTCGCCGCCCGAGAGGAGGACCGTCGGCGGTGCGACCGGCGTTTCGGTGGCCACGCACTCTTCGGCGATGCCCGCGACGACTTTGGCCGCCTCCCGGGCCTCCCCGCGGATGCGCGAACTGAGCACCAGCGGCTCGTATCCGGCCTCTCGGGCCGTCTCGGCCGCGGCGTCTAGAGCCGTGTTCCCGTCCGCGAGGACGTACTGCGTTACCGATTCGAACGCGGGATCGTCCGGACCCGGCGTTTCCGGGTACGCGCCGTCCTCGCCCCGGCGAAGTCGGGTCTCGACCGCGTTCGGGACGTCGATGTCGTAGCGATCGAGGACCGACAGCGCGTCGGCGAACGTCGACTCGTCGGGGGCGAGCGGGCCGCTGGCGATCACGTCGAGCCGGTTGCCGACGACGTCGCTGAACGCGAACCCGAGGACCGTCGCTGGCGACGCGGCCGCGGCGAGTCGGCCGCCCTTGAACGCCGAGCAGTGCTTGCGGACGGCATTGATCTCGCCGATCGCGGCGCCGCTTCCCAGCAGTCGTTCGGTGGTGGAACGGAGACTCGAGAGGTCGATTCCCTCGGCGGGCGCGGGCATGAGGGCGCTTCCACCGCCCGTGATGATCGCGAGCACCAGGTCGTCGGCCCCGGCGGACTGGGCGATCTCGAGAATCCGCCGCGTGCTCTCGACGCCCCGCTCGCTCGGGAGGGGATGGTCCCCGGGGAGCACCTCGATCCGGTCCGTCTCGACCGGATTGTCGGTCACGACCGCGCCGCGATCGATCCGATCCCCCAGAACGGTTTCGAGGGCGCGCGCCGCCGTGGCGGCGGCGTTGCCACCGCCGACGACGACCACGTCCTCGGACGAATCGAGGTCGTACCGATCGCCCGCGACGACGAGCTGCGACCCGCGTACGGAAACCCGCTCGTCGATCACCGTCGCGGGTTCCGCGGCCTGGATGCCGGCGGCGATACACTCGAGCGCCAGTCGCCGATCCGGATCGGCGACCGCGTCTGCATCCGGAATCATACCCGTGAATGGGTCCTCCCCATACATAGCTGTCCCGACTACCCGCGTCGGTCGCGATTGTCGTGGGAACCGCTCGCCCGGGCTGGCGTCGAACGAACGCGAAGCGGCAGATTAGACCGATCCGGGCGGGGTGACTACCTTCAGCGTCCACACGACGGATTGATAGAACGCGTAGGACGCGAGCATGATGACGAGGACCACGCCGAACATGTATCCGAGGTTCGCCCCCTTCCACGCCAGGATGATCTGGTAGCCGATTCCCTGGGAGGAGGCGATGAACTCCGCGACGATGACGCCCACGATGGAGAGTTGCACCGTCGACTTCATGCTCGAGGTGATGTTCGGCAGGGCGCGCCAGAACCGGAAGTACTTGACCATCTGCCACCTGGTCGCTCCGAGCAGGGTGCCCAAGTGCTCGAATCGGTCCTCGAGTTCGTTCATTCCGGTGATGGTGTTGAGGAACACCGGGAAGAATCCGACCCAGGCGCCGAACGTCGTGACGCCGCTGATAGCGACGGCCTGCTCGGCCTGTGCGGCGGTGACGGAGTCGAGCAGGTACGCGGCGGGACCCGTGAACGTGAACAGCGTGATGTCGCCGACGACCAGAAACCAGATGATGAACATCGGCGCCAGAATCGGGTGGGGCACGGCGTACGCGAAGATGATCACGGGCATCGTCATCTGCCGGACGGTGAACAGTTCAGCCACCACGAGACCGAGCAGGACGCCGACGATGACGGCGATGATAAACGCGACCACGACCGACGTGAACGTCTCCGTGATCCTAATGAGGACGGTGTCCATCTCCGCTGACAGCTGTCGTTGGGTGTACCCGATGCTGGCGAAGATCCGGTTGTTATCGATGAGACGCGCGATACCCTCCCAGAGCAAGAGCATGACGACGAGCGCGAGCAGCGTCGGTATCTGTCGCTCGGTCCACCGCCGCGCTTTCCACACCCTCCGATCGGTTCTGAGCGACATTAGCTCTCACCCCCCATAATGCTGGATTCCCGCCAGAAGATTACGCGGCTTTCGATCAGGTAGATCACCAGCACGACGCCCGTGCTGATGAATCCGGCCACGAGCACGATCGCGAACGCCCGCGAGACGCTGGTCCGGCCGATCGCGGACGAGGCCATCGAGCCGATGCCGGGGGTGCCGCTGATGAACTCGCCGACGACGGCCCCGATCATCGCCAGAATGAACCCGATCTTCATGCCGTCGAAGATGAAGGGAAGGGCCTGCTTGAACCGAACGTACTTGAATTCCTGCCAGGTCGATGCGTCGTAGACCCTGAGCATGTTCTCGGTATCCTCGTCGACGTTTCGAAATCCGTCGATGGCGGCGATCAGCATCGGGAAGAACGCGACCCAGATCGCCATGATGTAGTTCGCGATGACCAGATCGGCGATGGTGAAGAAGCTGACCCAGTAGATGACAAGCGGCGTCAGCGCGATTCGCGGGATCGTGTTCGTGCCGATGATAAACGGCATGAGCGCGTTCATGAGCCGCTCGTCTGCCACCAGCGGCATCGCGACGACGATCGAGAGCGCGAGTGCGATCAGGTAGCCGACGACCGCGGCGGAGATCGTGTTGGGAAGGACACTCACGATGGCCGGCCAGATCCGCTCGAGTTCGGTCACGACGTCGATGGGCCCCGGGAAGTATCGCGGATTGAGCGCCAGGAGACGTATGGCCCCCTCCCAGAACACCAGAAGCAGGACGACGCCGACGGCCGACAGCCCCCATCGCATCAGTCGGGTGTTCTCCACGGAGAGCCCTCGCTCGCCGGTTACCTCGATTCCCAGTTTTCGCGCGGCTTTGGCGATCATTCTAAACTCTTGAAGTGCCGATGGAGTTCGGTCGACAGCTCGACGAAGCGCTCCGAACTACGGGTGTCGTCTGTTCGCGGTCGCTCGAGGTCGATCTCGATGTCGCCGGAAACCTCTCCCGGGCGGGGAGAGAGGATGACGGCCCGATCCGAGAGGAAGACGGCTTCGTCGAGGTCGTGAGTGATGAACAGGACCGTTTTCTCGGTCTCGCGCCAGATTCGGAGCAACTCGAGGTTGAGTTCGTTCTTCGTCATCGCGTCGAGCGCCCCGAACGGCTCGTCCATCAGGAGGACCGACGGATTGTAGATCAGCGCCTGACTGATCGTCACCCGCTGTTGCATGCCGCCGGAGAGTTCGTTCGGGTAGGCGTCGCCGAACCCGTCGAGTCCCACGAGCGAGATGAGTTCCTCGGCCCGCTCGCGGTACTCGTCCATCTCCCCGTCGAGCGCGCCGTTTTCCATCAGTATCTGAACGGGGAGTAAAACGTTCTTGCGCACCGTCCGCCACTGGAGCGCGACGGGGTGTTGGAACACGAGTCCGACTTCGCTGGGCTCGTGCCGGGAGCTCTGGACGTCGGCGCCGTTCACTTCGACCGTGCCCTTCGTCGGCTCGAGAATGCCGGCGGCGAGGTGCAACAGCGTGGTCTTGCCGCACCCGGAGGGGCCGACCACCGACACGAACTCGCCGCGTTCGACGCCGAGGTCGATGTCTCGAAGCGCCGTTACGGACTCTTCGGCCGGATCGGTACCGTATATCTTGTTCACGTCGTCGTACGAGATCATCCGTTCCGCCGAATCCGACCCGGTAGTGCGTGTTCTCTCTCTGTTCTTGCCAATCATTGTCTATCACTCTCGTCTGTTTCGAACCACATAAGCATACCTAAGGAAATCGATCGCGAGGCGACGGACGGATTCTTCCCGACGCCGGGCGATTCGACCGCGATCGGCTCTGACGCGTACGGCGCGAACGACGGACGAATCCGAACTCAGTTCGACGCTTCGGCGTCCGCGAAGACGTCCCAGTATCGGCCGGCGGTCTCGGCGAGTTGATCCCATTCGTCGTCGCTGAACGTCACCTTCTCCGCCGTTTCCCAGGGTTCCAGGTCGTACAGATCCTCGGTCGACGGGAGCGCCTCCGGATCGTCGACGAGCGCCGGTCCGATGTTGTCGACGCTGTACGCGACGCCGTCCTCGGTGAAGTATCCGAGACCCTCGTCTTTCATGTCCAGCGTGGCGGCCTGCGCGGCGAGCACGGAGTGTTGACCCGTGAGTTCGTCTTCCTCCCAGGTCTGCAGGTTCGGATTCACCTCTTCCTTGAGGTACTTGAGGTACTCGTCCTGATTGAGCAGGCTCCACTTCAGGGCCTTGAAGTACCCGGTGAGGACGTTAGCGACGTACTCCACGCTGTCCTCCTTGTTTTCGTACCAGCTTCCGTTGACCCAGATGGGGTATCCGAGGAACGGACCGAATCCGGTCAGCGGCTCCACCCCGAGTTCGACGTCCACTTCGGCTTCATAGGCGGGAAGCAGATCGATCGAGCCCCAGATCGCCTGGACCTCGTTGTTGGCGAACCGGACCGGCGCGACTTCTTCGGCTCCTTCCTCGGCGTTTACCTCGGACGGATCGACGTCGACGAGCTGGGGGTAGACGTCCCACGTCGTCGCGGCGAACCCGGACGCCTGCAGGACGTTTTTTCCGGCGATGTCGGCTCTGTCTTCGACCTCGTCCGTCCGCCAGATAAACGAGAGGAGCGGTCGACCCCGAGCCAGCCCGACGATCTTCATGTCCAGTTGATCGGTGTCCTCCGTCGCCGGCATGACGCCGATCGCCGTCGCCAGGGAGGTGATCCCCATCTCCTTGTTTCCGATACCGATCTGTTGGGACTCCGTGTCGGAACCGTTGCCCTCCTGTCCGACGATGCCGGAGGCGCCTTCGTCCGACCAGTATCCGTTCCCGTCGGCGACGTGCGCGACGCCCCACGACGGCTCCTGTTTCCACGGCGTCGTGAAGACGGTATCGGAGCCGCCTCCGCCACCTCCGTCCCCACCCCCGCTGCTACAGCCGGCGAGCATCGTCGCCCCGATCGCGCCGAGCGACCCGTACATGAACTTCCGGCGATCGATGCCTCCGGGAAGCACGCCGTCGAGATCGTCAAGTAACTGTTCTTCTGTTGCATTCGATTCTCTGTCCGGCATGCATGATGCCATACAGTCACACACTATAAACATTGGTGTTCTGTGCATAGTGGCGCTTCGTCGCGGATAACCGACCGATGGTGCATTCGAAAAGGGGTGTCAGTAGGTGAACGGCCTCCTCTATACGGATTTACGTGCAATTTCCTCCTTTCTCGGCGAGCGAACCTGCGGTCGAACGGATAGTTCTCTCCCCTCCGCTGGCAGCGTCGATCGATTCAGCAAACGTACACTACCGGCTTGACGACCCGCGCATCGAAACCGTCCAACGCGAACGATGCGAAGTGTTCGAAAACGGATCGCGTCGAGAAACGGAAACGGAACGTACGGATGCTCTCGCGGCGAACTCAGTCGGCGACCTCGGCCCAGCTGTCCCGCTCGGCGGATTCGTACGCTGCGTCGAGAACCCGGAGGAGCTGGACCGCGTCGTCGACCGTCGCGGGAACGTCTCCCGTCTCGTATCCGTCGAAATACGCTTCGAAGTAATCGTAGACGAAATCGCCCCAGGCCGGGAAGCGATCGTAAGTGAACTCGAACGCTGTGGTCTGCTTCGGCGCGGCCGACCACTCGGGATCCGCCGACGTGATCTCGAGGGGAATCGTCGGTTCGTGCTGGAGCGAGTCGTGGTGCAGCGGCGTCAGGGCCTGCGCATCCGTCCCGTAGAGGCCGAAGTGCGTGTCCTTTCCGCGGTCGCTCAGGTAGTAGCCGGTGTGATACGTTCCCAGCGTCCCGTCTTCCGTCTCGAACTGGAGGACGGCCCCTGCGTCGACGTCGGCCTCCTCGGCCTCGTGAAACTGTGCGTTCACCCGCGCGATCGGGTCGTCGAGTATCCACGGCATCACGTCGACCCAGTGCGGGCCGATCCACTGCAGGGCGCCGCCGCGACTCGTCGCCCGATCGTAGAGATAATGGTCGGTATCCCGATAGGAGAGCTGACTGGCGTTGAAGCGCCCCTCTACGGTCCAGACGTCGCCGAAGAAGCCGTCACGGACCCGGTTTCGCAGTTCCATCGCGACGGGATTCGTCCGATAGTACAGCGTCGGCGAAACGGTGACACCCGCCTCGTTCGCGCGCGTCGCGATCTCCTCCAGGTCGGCGGCGGTCCGCGCAATCGGCTTCTCGCTAACGACGTGGACGCCGTTTTCGACCGCGGTATCGACGATCGCGGGCGTTTCGTCGCTCCGATACGTGATCCAGACGACGTCGATATCCCCCTCTTCGACCAAGCGGTGCGGATCCGCGTACGCCGTCGCATCCGAGACGAGGTCTGCTACGTTGCCGCCCTCCGTCGTTATCTCGTCGGGCCGGTCGTCCATCGCCGTGAGTTCGGCGAGGTCGATCTCGCGTCCCGGCTCGCAGACGCTCGTGATGTCGAGGCCGAGCCCGCCGGCGATCGTAAAGTACGGATCGCGGTGGTGGTGGTCTACGCCGACGTAACCGATCTTCGGTCGCATGATCAGGAATCATCCGAGACGGTATATGAAAGTAATGGTTTCGGTCACTTTCTTGTGAGTTGTCCCTGTCACGACCTATCGGTCAGAACCGCCGAGACGCCCCATATCGAGCGTTCGGCATGCGACACGATCGGGACTCGTCCGGGGCCGGCGATCCGTAGTAATAAGGTTCGAATATCTCGAACCGTCACCGGCGCGCGCATCTCGGATGATATCGGCGCTCGTTCACGCTATTTACGATTGTATGAATGTAAATAAAAGTGGAGTCATTTACGACCGTACGTTCGTAACGACTGCGATCGGAATATAATGTTCGAATATGATCGGTGCTGGCGTCTCCGATCGGCGGTATCGTCCGTCGGGCGGGCGGACGGGTCGAGTATTGCCCGTTTACGGACCGCGTTCGACGACTCGGCAGAGGACGCATTTTGGTCTCCACGGCGCTTCGACGGTATATCTGCTCCGCTGGACTCGGAATCGGGATCGCATCGAGGGCACCGAACGACGGCGCCCATTACGAGCGTACAACTGTAATCATCCGAGTCACGTGCGGTTCCAGTATCTCGAACCTTATCACCGAGTGTGCAGAACTCTCCGCTTGCATCGTGGAGTACGCGCCCCTTCGAGGTCTCGCTCGGGGGGGTGGTGACGGAACGGTCACCACGGACAGTAGTGTAGATACTGTTCGCGCCATCGTCACGGGCCGGCGTCGGGATTGCGTCCGACCTGTAGCCCTGGTTCGGACTTCCGAGGCGTAGTTCGGAGGAGGCGTGACGCGAGCGTCCGGTAATCTCGATGACGCGATCCGCTCCTCGGAGCGATCGATGCGGCCGACGATTCGGGAACTGGGCCCTGGTCGTGACGGAAAATCCGATCGATCGGCGTTCGGTTATCACGAACTTTATTACAGTGGCGGCCATTTTCCGCGTATGGCCCGAGAACGCGACTCGAAAAAACTCCGGACAACCGCCACGTCGATAGAGATCCTCGAACTCGTCGAAGAGCTGAACGGCGCCAGAGTCTCCGAGATCGCGGACCAGATGGAGACGCCGAAGAGTACTATCCACGGCCACCTCGCGACCCTCGAATCGGCGAGCTTCCTGTTCAAACAGGGGGATTGTTACCACCTCGGTCCCGAACTGCTGCGGTTGGGGAATCAGGTCCGGACTCGCGAAGAGGGGTTCGTCCTTGCGCGCGAATTCACGGAGCGACTGTACCAGGAGCTAGGACTCAGGTCGATCTTTGCCGTCGAGATGGACGGGAGAGCCGTGTTCGTCCACACGGCGTCGGGGAACAAGATGGGCTGGACCCACGAGCAGCTCGGAAATCGACTCTATCTCCACAACACCGCCGTCGGGAAAGCGATACTCGCCGAACTCCCTCGATTGCGGGCCGAGCAGACGCTCGATAAATGGGGAATGCCGGAGGAGACGCAGAACACGATCACGGACCGAGAAACGCTGTTCGACGAACTCGCCGAGATCCGTCACCAGGGCTACGCCGTCAACCACGCCGAGAACTTCCGGGAACTCCACGGAATCGGCGTCGCGGCGACCAAACGATCGGGTGATGTGATCGGCGGGTTCAGCATCACCGGTCCGGAACATCTGTTCACTGACCCCGACGAAGAGCAACGACTCGCCGACACGGTTACGGAGATCGTCACCGAGTACGAACTCGAACTCGCGCTCGCGTAGCCGTCCCCGATACCGGCTTGGGCGTGTTCGCTGAGTTCGGCTCTCGCCCGACCGGTTCTCGTCGGGCCGGCCGGCGTCTCGATCGTCTTCCGCTCGCGAACGACAGAACGCCGGTGAGAACCGGAGCGTAGGATGGTCCCGAACCGTAGTCTATTTAATCTACCTTGAATTATCTTTCTGGCGATGACACTCCTACACACGGCGATTCGTGTTTCGGACGTCGAATCGAACGTCGCGTTCTACGATGAACTGGTCGGTTTCGAGGTGGTCCGTTCGTTCGAGACGGACGATGGGACGAGAAACGTCTTCCTCGGCCACCCGGATCCGTCCGCCGCCGACGACGCCGCTCTCCAACTCGTCGAATCCGACGAACCGGTGGAGACGGGCGACTTCGAACACGTCGCGCTGGCCGTGGCGGACGTCGACTCGACCGTCGACGACCTCGACGATCGCAGGATTATCGACGGGCCGATGACGCTCGACGAGGTCGGCGTCCGCGTGGCGTTTATCGAGGGGCCGGACGGATGGGAGATCGAACTGATCGAGAATCTCGAATAACGGTCACCCGACGGCCGACGAGACGGATTCGAGAAGTAACGGGTCTGAACGGGCCGTAGAAGTGGTGTTGCGGCCAGGCTCACGGTTTCACTCGACGGGCGGTGCGCGACGGATATCACCGACGAATCGCGAGCGCGAGCGGGTCGTGATGCCGTAGGCTGTCCGGGCCCCGTTTGCAAACCCACGGCAACGCGCGACGTAGTCTGATCCGTCGATCGCCTCACTCATCAGTTCACCTGTAATGATATCACATCGACAATAACGGTCGTGGCCTCCGGCGACATACTCCTTTTCAGGATGGCCGCCGGAGTTGCACCATCCCTCGGAACCATCCGTTCGGTCGCCCTGCTGCTGCTGCCGGTCCTGTCCGTAACACGACCGGTAACGCGGCTAGTTGGATACTGTTTCGAGCCACATCTCGAGCGGCGTAAACTGGCTCGTATCGCACAGCGGTGCGACGCCGAAGGGTGCATCGAGTACCGAGCCCAGTTCAATCGTTCCGTCCCTGATATCGAGCGTCGGAAACCCCTCCTCGTGACGACGGTACAGGTCGCCGTGTGCGGACAGCAGCTCCTCTCGAATCCCGTTGGAGAACGCGCGAAGTCCCGCGAAGTAGTGGTGGCCGTTTCGTTCGACGTGATCGACCCCGATCGTCGCCGTCACGGAGAGGTCCTGGAGCAATTCGACGGGGCCGACGGTCGTCAGGTCCTCGGCGCTGACGACGAAGCGACGATCCTCGCTCGTTCGGTTGCGGTGGGCGACCAGACACGCGTTCGCGATGCCTTTGAACACCCCTTTGCAGTTCTTGTGACTCGTTCCGGCGTAGCCGTACGACAGCGCGGCGCCCGCGCTGGCGATGCGGTCGTCGGACTCGTCGATAACGATCGGCGGGGCGTCGGCCCACGACGTGAGTACGTCTCTCGTTTCGGCGGTGAACGCCTCGTCTCGAGGGAGCGGCTGTTCGACGTACGCGAGCGAATCGAAGACGGCCGCGAGCGCGGGCTCCGACGCGAGGGCCTCCCAGTGGCGCCGGAACTCGCCGGCCGAGTCGTACCCCTCGTTGGCGTCGACGGTGCAGCGATACTCCTCGACGCCTGCGTCGGCGAGGACGTCGCCGATCCTGGCGAGGCGGGTCGCATCGCGTTCGAGGTCGGCCGACAGTTTGATCTTGAAGTGGTTCACTCCGGTTTCGCGGACGTGCTCGCCGAGCGTTAGCGGGAGCCCGTCGTCCGGCCGATCGTCCCCGATATCCGCCGCCGTGAGCGGGTCGTCGAGGCCGACGGTGTGCCTGATCGCCGTCGAGCGTCGCGGCTCGTCCGGGAGCAGACCGGCGGGGTCGGCGGAAGCCAGCTCGTCGTACACGGATCCGAGGTCGATGCCGAACGCGTTCTCCCTGACCGCGTTCGCGAAGGTCGTGTTCTTCGCGCGGCAGACGGCGTCGATCAGCGCCTGTTCGACGAGGCTCACGCCGTACGACCAGAGCAGCGCCGGGCAGTCGGTGCCGGCGGCCCACTCGTGTTGTTCCTCGTAGAGCGATCGCCAGAACGCAAACGCCGTGGGCCGGGGGCTGAGGGTCCGGGCGATATCGGCGGCCGAACGGAACGCGTCGATCATACTCCGGTAGCCCGCGTCGAGGTCCATCTCGGGATCCTTGTAGAACCAACCGGGAATCAATCCGCCCATCGCGATGCCGTCTTGGGATTTCTCGTCCACCTCGGCCTTCACGCGGAGGAGCACCTTCGGGATCTTCGTGACCGCTACGTTCCCGAAGTGGAAGGGGAACCGCGTTTCGAGATCGACGACGTGAAAGGACGTCGCCGAAATTTCGATCGCCATGTCCCGACGTGGCGCGCGGGGGCTAAATTTCTTGCTCCGCCGATCGTCCGACCCATTCGAACGCGCCGATTTGCAGGTGTCGACTGACGCGAGAAGTCGATTCCAGTATCGCGACGACCACGAGTATGAGGTTCGGCGCCGTGATCGGTCCGTCACGTAGTCGGTGGAACTGCTCCGAGTACCCGCTTTTTCGTCGTACAAACTCCGAACGGATCGGCGACGGTGACGCGGCCGACGGCTCGGATCGTCGAAGCGGACGAAAGGTGCTACTTTCGTCGCTGTGACTCCGTTTCGAGTGACGACCGATAGAGTCGAGCGGCCAACCGGGAGGCGTTCGGAGACGCGTGTCAATTACGACAATACCGGCTCCGATTTGATGGCATAAGAACGAACCGTCCCGCCGTTCGCTGTGGCACCTTTATCGCGATATTAGCTCATGATTTCCGTCCGTCACCGCCGGATAACGAGATGACGGGAGCGGATAGGCCGAGAAGGGAAATCAGGACCGATCGGGCGGACGCCAGCGAGCATTGATCCTACGAACATGTGAATGTAAACGTTCGGTCTCGAAGAAGCCTATCGGCTCCCGTCACCAGCTATCATATAACTATGAAATATTATAATAATTCATATTTTTATAATCATTTTCGCCTGGCGGTTCAAATAGGCGGACGATTGAAGCTAAGGCGAACGAGAGACGGCGGTTCCCGTCGGTAGGTATCGGCGTTCTGAGGCATGCTGAAGGAGACGAGAGGCGCTCGCGATCGCCCGTTCGATCCCGCTGCGCCGCCGATGACGACGGCTCGCTTCACCGAAACGGTCACTGGCGCGTGCGAGGAGTCGTTCACATCGGAGAAAACTTCAGCCGCCGTGGTGAACGGTTTCATAATCTCGGGTTCGCCGCCGCTGAACGCGGGTGAGAAAAGGTGGCAAATCCGAAGTATTACTACCGATCTATACGAATACTGAGTCTGTGCAAGACTGACGAACGCGTAACAGTCCCTACTGCGGCGAGTGTCGATCGCATCGCGTCCGAAGCGCACGGACACTTCGCCGGACACCTCTGCCAGTGCAGCTACGGCGGGCGACTGCGATCGCGTTCTTCCGGCCCTCGCGATACCGCTGACACTTGAGTGGGAAGAGCGCGGCTACCGTCCCCTGAAGATGATGTCGAGGACGACCGCGGCGATGATGATCACCCCGGTTAGCAGCTCTTGAATGTCCACGCTCATCCCGTTCAGGACGAGCACCTGCGGGATGATGGCGATGACGAGCGCGCCGAGCACCATCCCGGAGAGCGAGCCTTCGCCGCCGAAGAGGTTCGTCCCGCCGATGACGACGGCCGCGATGATCAACAGCTCGTAGGTCTGTCCGCTCGAGGCGAACATCGACCCGTAGTAGGAGATGTTGATCATGCCGGCCAGCGCCGCGAGCATCGCGACGATGACGAAGTTCCGGATCTTCACCATGTCGGCGTCGATGCCGGTCTTCTCGGCGGCGTCCTGATCGTCGCCGACGGCGAAGACGTGGTAGCCAAAGCGCGTCTTCTGGAGGACGAACCCGAAAACGAGCACCAGCAGCGCCGCCCAGACGACCTGGTGGGCGACCGTGACGCCGAGGATCTCCGCTTTGCCGCCCAACAGCCCGACTACGGCGTCGTTTTGCGGGACGCCCCACGAGCCGTCGGTGATCGCGAGTGCGACGCCGCGGAGCACGCTCAACATCCCGATCGTCGCGATCAGCGACGGGACGCCGACTTTCGTCACGATCACGCCGTTCGTGAGGCCGACGCCCGCCGCGAGCAGGAGGACGAGCACCACGCTCGCGAGGCCCGTGAGCTGGTAGTTCTGCATGAGCAATGCGAACGTGAGCCCGCCGACGGCGAACATCGACCCGACCGAGAGGTCGAATTCGCCGCTGATGATCAGGAAGCTCATGCCGATGCCGACGATGACGTAGATCGACGCCGTCCGGAAGAGCCGGAAGGTCACTCCGGAGATGTCCTGCCAGCTGAAGAAGATGTCCGGACGCGTGACGGCGATGATCGCATAGAGCGTGACGAACCCGAACAGGACGCCGGCCTCCCGTCGCGAGGTGAGCCGCCGAACGAACGCCGACGGATCGCGAGTCACGGCCGACTTGCCGGCCGTGGCCGTCTTCTCGCTCATGCGGTCGACCCCTCCTCGGCTCCGGCTTCGGTGAGGTCTTCGACGCGGTCCTCCTCGCTCCCGCCCATCATCAGCAAGACGATGTCCTCGCGGTCGGCCTCGTCGGCGTCGAGGACGCCCATCAGCTCTCCCTGGTGGAGCACCGTGATCCGATCCGCGATACCGAGTACCTCCTCGATGTTGTGACTGATGAGAATAATCGTGATCCCCCGCTCTCGAAGTCCGCCCACGACGTTCAGTACGTTCCGCACGCCCTCGATCGACAGCGCGCTCGTCGGTTCGTCCATGATGAGGATTTCCGGGTCGAACTGCAACGCACGAGCGATCGCGACCGCCTGTTGCTGTCCGCCGGAGAGGCTGCGAACGGTGCCGTGCGGATCGACCGGAATCTGCACCTGTTCGAGGATCGACGACGCCTCCGCGGCCATCTCGCGCTCGTCGACGAGCCCCAGCCGGCCGGCGAGTCCCGCCGTCGTCGGCTCGTTTCCGAGGAAGATGTTCGCCGCCACCGACTGGCTCTCCGCGAGCGCGAGATCCTGGTAGACGGTGCCGATCCCCGCCTCCTGTGCGTCGTTGTAGTCGTCGAACTGGACTCGTTCGCCTCTGAGGAAGACGTCGCCGTCGGTCGGCTCCAACACGCCACAGAGCATCTCGATCAGCGTCGACTTCCCCGCGCCGTTGTCGCCGACGACGGCCATGATCTCGCCCTCGGTGGCGCTGAAGTCGACGCCCTTCACCGCGTGTACGGTCTCGAACTCCTTCGACAGTTTCTTCGTGCGAATGATCGGTTCCGAACTCATGATTAGCCCTGTTGCTCGAGCAGCGTCGACCAGTCGCTCCGTTTCAGCGCGAACTCGATGTTCTCCTGATCGATCACTTCGGCGCCCGTCTTGTAGTCTTTCGGCGGAATCCCCCGCTCCATGTACAGCCAGGCGAGCATCGTCGGCACGTACCCCTGTGAGTACGGGTCCTGCCCGATCGTGTAGTCCATCACGCCGTTGTTGATGGCCTCCATCGTCGGCTCCTCGAGGTCGAAGCCGCCGCCGAGCAGTTCGTCTTCGACGCCCTGGCTCTTGAGCGCCTCGCCGATGAACCAGGTGTAGGCGTCGGTCCCGACGATGCCGAGCAGGTTCTCGGTCGACGCGATGTGGTCCTCCAGACGAGCGATCCCCTCGTTCGAATCGTCGGTAACGTCGAGCTGGTCGGTCTCGACGCCGGTCTCCTCCGTCAGTGCGTCCTTGATACCCGCCGCGCGTTCGCCCAGCGCCGAGTGGCCCGGACAGCACGTGGCGATCGTCACCTGTCCGTCGTCGCTCTCGAGTCGCTCGGCGGCGGCGAGCCCGCAGACGTAGCCGGCCGCGTAGTTGTCCTGTCCGACGTACGCCAGCGCCCGGTCGAACTGCTCTTCCATCTGCTGCGTCGAGAGCGAGTTCGCGTTATACGCGAGCACGACGATGTCGTTATCGAGGGCCTCTTGGAGCACCGAATCGTACGCGTGTTCGTCGATGATCGTCGTGAGGATCACGTCCGGTCCGGCGTCGACCGTCGACTCGAGGATCGTGACCTGCTCTTCGACGTCTTCGCCGCCGGTCGGACCGGAAAAGTTCGCGCTCCAGCCGACCTGACTCGCGGCGTCGTGAAGCCCGGCCATTGTCGGGTCGAAAAACGACGTTGCGGCGTCGTGGGTCACCATGTTCACCTCGCGTTCGTTCCCGCCGCTCTCGTAATCGAGGTCGGTCGGCGGCGGTACGAGGTCGATCTGCTGGTAGTTCACTCCGTCTTCGCAGTTTCTCGCGCTCGAGCCGTCGTCCTCGCCGTCTCGGAACACGAGGTCGCTGCACCCGGCCAGGCTCGCCGTCGCACCGACCGCACTTGCTGCCCCGAGTCGCCGCATAACGTCCCGTCGGGAGACGCCCGCTCCGAGGTCTATGCTGGCTCTTCCGCTATCACCCTGTGGCATGCATGGGCGTGCCAGGCCCATCAGTATAAATTTTCGTGTCTAACACCGGATCCACAATCTCACCGGACCGGTACTGCCCGAAGCCAAACCGCGACCGAGTCCGATCCGACGTACCGCGGCGAGACTGACGCAACGAACGTGCGGTCGATCTACGAGTAGTTGTACTCGAGTTCGATCACGTTCGCCGCGCCCAACACCGCCTCGGGGAGGTCCTCGTAGAACCGCTCGTCGTCGACGCGGTGGACGGGACAGGCAACGCTGATCGCCGCGATGCTCCGGTCGGCATCGTCGGTGATCGGCGCCGCGATACACCGCAGGCCATTGAGGCGTTCCTCGCGATCGATCGCGTACCGTCGTTCGCGGATCTCCTCGAGTTCTGCGTGCAACCGTTCGCGATCGGCGACGGTCTGACTGGTCAGTGTCGGAAGCCCGTGCTCGTCGATGATCTCGTCGACCTCCTCGGACAGACGGAACGCGAGGATCGCCTTTCCGAGTGCCGTACAGTGCATCCGAACGCGCTTTCCCTCGTGGGTGTCGAGTTCGACCGCGTTCTCCCCTTTCGCCTGGTAGAGGTAGATGCCCATTCCGCTTTTCTCGACGAGGAGGTTCACTAACTCGCCCGTCTGGTTGGCGAGGGTGTCGGCCCGTGACTGCGCCGCGTCGTAGATCGGCGTTCGGTTTCGCGCGTACGCGCCCAGCCCGAGAAACGAGAGGCCGATGTGATATTCGTCGCCGTCCTTGTCGACGTACTCGCGGTTCGACAGCGTCGTCAGGTGGCTGTGGACTGCGCTCTTTCCGATGTCGACTCGTTCGGCGATCTCCGAGACGCCGGCGCCGTCGAGCTCGTGGATCACCTCGAGGATCTCGAACGTCCGGTCGATCGTTTGGACGGAACGGCTCGGTTTTACCATATTCGCGTATGCACCTGAAATCATATATGTGTTGTTCTCTCATACCGAACTGTGGTCGGTGTCGCACACAAGCCGTTGAACACACCAGAACGGACCGGTCGATTTTGGAATTGTGAATGTGAGCCGGGTGCGATGCATGTTGGGGAACCATTGTATTTTAGATCGAAACGTATGTCCAATACTGGTGTTCGAACCACATCTGCTGCAGTCGCGACGACGAGCAGACAACGAATATGTGCCGTGGCCGCACACAATTCTGGTACACAGAACGATTTTGGCGCTATTGGAACGGATCGGTGGATGTTATTGAGTGTCTCTCTCCAGTCGATTCGAGTACGTTTACAGAGGTACGTATGTAACTGACGTTGGCCGGCGTCCGCTTGCGTTCGCGGCCCCACCCATCCGTCCGCCGGCAGACGCACTGGATGGACGGTTCTGCGCGATCGGCGGTGGGAACTGAATCGACCTCCGCTCTTCATAGATGCATTCTCCGCGTATTGCGTGGTTCCGAACCGTGTTCTCCATTTCGAAATAGCGTTCTGTACCAGCTATCCGTCGAGCGTTACCACTCGACAAACGATTCGGTGAGCACGTTGGGCTGCCATGAGTATGCTTCGCCGTCCTATTTCCCGGTCATACTCGGTACCCAGTCGGACACAATACTTATTACTTGCGTGAGTGAACGTCGCGCCATGAATCGCGCACTCGTGGTAGTCGAATCGACCGATTCCGCTAAGCGATTAGTTCGGAACGCCGGCGAGTTCGCGGCAGGGACCGGTGGCGAACTCGTCCTTCTCGCAACGATGAACGACGACGAGTACGAACACACGCTCGAGACGATGTCGACGATCGCCGACGTCGAAGGCACGTCGTACTCCTCGGCGGACGTCACGGAGAGCGGACGGCAGTTCGTCAGGGATATCGCCGGGGCCGAACTGACCGATCTGGACGTCGAGTACGAGCCGCTCTGCGCCGTCGTCGAAGACGGCCAGCAGGCGCGACGGATCGTCGCGACCGCGGCGGAACGCGACTGCGATCACGTATTCATCACGGGGCACAAACGATCGCCGACGGGGAAAGCGATCTTCGGCGATACGGCACAGCGCGTGATCCTCGACTTTGACGGCCCTGTTACCGTCGTTACGGACTGACGCCGAGATCGGCGACCGACGGCGGCCGGCGGAAACGCGTCCGGTCCGTCCGACACTGCGGCCGGATCGAACCCGGTACGAGTACGATCCGCATCACATACGTTTATGCCTGTATGTCTCTCACAATGGAACGATGGCGCAAGCGATTCACTCGAGCACGGCAACCGATCCGGACGACATCACGATTGCGTATCTCGGCGGCGGAAGTCGCCAGTGGGCGCCGAATCTCATCCAGGATCTCGCGCAGTCGGACCTCGACGGACGGGTACGGCTCTACGACGAGTACTACGAGAGCACCGAGCGGAACGCGCGTTTCGGCAACTGGGTGCAGGAGCGAGAGGGAGCCGTCGCCGACTGGTCGTACGAGGCGACGGACTCGCTCGAGACGGCGCTCGCCGGCGCGGACGTCGTCATCCTGTCGACGCAGTACGATCCGGCGGAGACGTTCGTCCACGATCTCGACATCCCCAAACGCTACGGCATTTACGGCGCGGTCGCGGCGACGATCGGTCCGGGCGGCATCTTCCGCGCCATGCGGACGGTCCCGCTCTACCGCGCGTTCGCCGCCGCGATTCGCGAGCACTGCCCCGACGCGTGGGTGTTCAACTACACGAACCCCGTCCACTTCGTGACGCGAGCGCTGTACGACGAGTACCCCGACATCAACGCCCTCGGCCTGTGCCACGAGGTGCTCGGCACCCGTCACCGCCTCGCGCGGTACGCTCGAGAGCACCTCGACATGGACGCCGAGCGCAGCGATATCTCGGTTAACGTCAAGGGGATTAACCACTTCACGTGGGTCGACGAGGCGCGCTGCAAGGGCGTCGACCTCTGGCCGATGCTCGAGGAGCTCCGCGGCGGCGCGGAGGGCCACCGGGCGTTCACGGGGGAGGACCTCGCCGACGAGAGCGTGTTCGTCGACAACTGGCAGGTGACCTGGGAGCTGTTCCGCCGGTTCGGCGTCCTCCCCGCCGCGGGCGACCGCCACCTCGTCGAGTACGCGACCTGGTTCATCCAGGGCGGCAAGGAGGGGCTCAACCGCTGGGGCGTCAAGCGCACCGGAAGCGACTACCGGGCCAAACACTGGACGCCCGCCGAGTCGGACCAGACGACCGACGTCGAGGCGTGGTTGGCCGGCGAGCGCGAGTTCGAACTGAGCGAGTCGAACGAGGTCTTCGTCGACATCCTCCGGGGGCTCGTCGGGAAAGGCGACTACGTGACGAATATCAACCTGCCGAACACGGGCCAGGTGTCGGATCTCCAGAACGACGCGGTCGTCGAGACGAACGCGCTCGTCCGGGCGAACGAGGTCAAGCCGGTGGCGGCCGGCGGCTTCCCGCGTCCCGTTCGCGGCGTCGTCCGCGGGCACATCGACACTATCGAGACGGTCATCGAGGCCTCCGCTGACGGCGACGTCGACGCCGCGTTCCAGGGATTCCTCATCGACCAGCAGATCCGCACCCTTCAGACTGAAGACGCCCGCGAGCTGTTCGCGGAACTCGTCGCCGCGGAGGAATCGTACCTACAGGACTGGGATCTCGAAGACTCGACCGTCCTCGCGGAGTCGGCCGCCTACCCGGCCGAGTAACGTCTCCGTTTCGACGGCCCCTTTTCGAACCCTCGTCACGGTAACTGCGGTCCCTCTCGGGCGACGCTCGCGTTACCGAACGCGCCGTTGCCTAGGTACCGAGCGACACGACCAATGCAGCGTAAAAATCGATATCCGAGGGGTTCAGACGGGTTCGTCGTCGTCGACCGACTTCGCGTGGCGAGCCCGGATCCGCGGGTTGCTGATGCGGTCCAACGCCTGGGCGATGAGGATCAGTCCCATCGAGAGCCCGATGATGAACAGCGTCGGGGCGAGGATATAGTGCATCTGTCCGACGGAGTAGAGGGCGTATGCCTCCTCCGCGTTGTTGAGGACGACGCCCCAGTTCTGCGTGCTGACCGGGAGGAAGCCCAGGTAATACAGGGCCACCGAGGCGAAGATGATGTTTCGCGCGTGGTTAGCGAGGTTGATGAGGACGTAGGGCCAGATGTTGGGCAGGATGTCCTTGACGATCGTCGAGACCGTTCCGACGCCCATCGCGCGGGCCGCTTCGACGTACTCCTGACTCCTGACCTTCAGCACTTCGGACCGGATCGAACGGCCGAGTCCGCCCCACGCGGCGACCGAGAGCACGAGACCGACCATCGCCGGATGGCGCGGCTCGATGATCGCCGCGATGACGATGATCAGCGGGAGCCCGGGAATCGAGACGACGATGTCACAGAGCGTCATGAGGACTCGGTCGGTCGCTCCGCCGCGGAATCCGGCGGTCGCGCCGATGCCGACGCCCAGGACGACCGTCGCGATCGCGCCGGCGGTGATCATGATGAGGACGGGCGTCGTTCCGTGGACCATCAGCGAGAGGATGTCGACTCCGGTGTCCGTCGTCCCCAGCGGATGTGAGAGATTGCCGTCGAGCGGGGACACCCAGGTTTCGAACGTGGCGGTCGGGCTGTGAACGAACCGCGGCCCGAGCGTCCCGAGCAGGACGAACGCGATCGTGATCGTCACGCCGAGGAAGCCGCGCCAGTCGCTCAGCACGATCTTCGCCGGCGCGTAGATCGACCGATCGAACTTCCGGTACAGCACGTCCCTCCGGTCGACGTCGATCGCCCGCTCCTCGCCGAAGAACGCGTGGTCGGCGGTGCCGCCGTCCGCTCGCGGCTCCTCGGTGGCGTTCGTCAGCCGCCGTACGTAGCGCTTGAACTGCGTCCGCAGCGGGACGCCCGCGGAACTGCCGTACACCTGCATGTCGTCGCCGCCGGTCTTCGCCCGCGGGTCGATGCGGCTGTACGTGAGGTCCGCGACGAACATCGCGATGACGACCGTGATACAGATCACGGTGAACCCGCCGACCATGAGCGGGTAGTCGCGATTCTGTACGCCCTCGAACATGTACCATCCCATTCCGTGGTAACTGAAGATGTCCTCGAGGATGATCGAGCCGCCGATCATGAAGCCGATCGTCAGCAGCAGACCGGTGTACAGCGGAAGCAGAGCATTTCGCATGACGTACCGCAGCGCGATTCTCGTCGGCGGGAGTCCCCGGAGGCGAGCGACGCGGATGTGATCGGCACCCAGGACGCTGATGGAGTTCCCGCGCATGCCGAGCGAGGCGGCCGCGCCCGTAACGATCAACGAGAGGATCGGTAACGAGGCGTGATGTAACGCGCCGAGGACGAACTCGGCGTTGAGCCCGATATCCGCGCCGCCCGGGTATCGCGCGCCGGTGGGGAACCAGCCGAGCTGGTAGGCGAAGACGAACGACAGGAGGAGCGCGGCGACGTAGTACGGCGTCGAGCTCTCGATGACGGCGACGACGGTCATCGCGGTGTCGAACTTCGAGCCCTCGTAGTAGGCCATGATCGCCCCGAGACAGATGCTCGTCACGAACGTGATGATCATCGCGATGGACATGTAGAAAATCGTCCACGGCACCGCCTCGGCAAGGATCTGGGTGACCGGCTGGTTCTGGGATAGCGAGTGGCCGAGATCACCCTGCAACATCGAGGACATGTACTCCACGTACTGTACGTGCATCGGCTTGTCCGGCTGGATGTTTATCGTGAGTTCGACCAGTCGTCGAGCGGCGTCCGGATTGTTCGGATTCTCCGACAGCATCTGCGCGTACATCGCCTCGAACGGGTTCCCCGGCATGAAGCGGACGAGTGCGAACGTCAGATGGAACACGACGAGGATTGTTAACACACCCTGGCCGATTCGCTTGATTAGCCAATTGGACATTGCTTAATGTTACTAAGGAACTTCCTCCCCGACCTAATAAAATTACTGTTCCGATGCATGCGGACGCGCTCGAAAACCGAACGCGAAGGTCTTGCATCACCAGTCTCCTCTAAACGCGGACGCGGGCGCGGCGTCCGACGTCGAACGTGCGATTTCGGCCGGCTCAGTTGTGGACGTACTTCACCTCGACGATGTTGGCCGCGTTCCGGAGCAGCGGAACGGCGGTCTCCTCGATCCAGGCGTCGTTGATCCGATTCTTCGGCCCGGAGATGGAGAGCGCGCCGATCACGTCGTCGTCGTCGGTCACGATGGGGACGCCGACCGAGCGGATGCCCGCACGGCGTTCCTCGTTTTCGATCGAGTACCCCCGTTCCCGGATCCGCTCGAGCTCCGACCGCAGCGTCTCGACGTCCGTGATCGTCCGATCGGTTTGCGCTTCGAGGCCGTACTCGTCGACGATCGCCTCGAGTTCCGACCGCGAGTGGCGCGAGAGCAGCGCCTTCCCCAGCGCGCTCCAGTGCATGTTCGTGTACTCGCCCGTCGGCGCGTTGTCGTAGATGGCGTTGTCGCCCTCGGACTTGTAGATGAGTACCCGCTGTCCGTCCTCTTCGATTCCGAGCGACGCGACCTCGTTCGTCTCCCTGGCTAGCCTGTCGACCTCCGGCCGCGCGACGTCGTAGACGTCGACCGACTGTCGAACTCGGCCGCCCTGCTGGAGAAACCGCAAGTTGAGCTCGTACTGGTCGCCGGCTCGCCTGACGTATCCCGTCTCCACCAGGGTCTGGAGGTAGGTGTGGGTCGTACTCACCGATAGACCGATCGCCGTCGAAACCTCCGTCAGCCGCGCGCCCTCGAGTTCGGCGAGCGTTTCGATGATCTCGAAGCCGCGCTCGAGTGACTTGATCGTCCGTCCGTCTCCCGTGTCGTCCGTTCTCATGGTCCACGATTGGACCGTACGTCGTATTAAACTCTTTGCAATTCTCGAAACTCGGTTCGGATATGTCGAAATAGGCACCGTCCGTCCGGTCGGCAAACTCGCGATACGGACCGCTTCGTCCACGATGCTCCCCGAGCATCCGAACGGCGTCAGCAGCCGATGCGAGTGCGTCGTACGAACGGGACCGCTTCGGAATGGGTCCGGTGGTAGACGGTACGGACGAGTCTCGTACGTCCCGTACCGGCCGCACCGCCCCTATCGTACGCCGCACAGCGAGAATGAAACGACATCGACGACCGTGTTTCGCAAATATCGAAGGTAACACTAGGAAATACTACTGCGTTATCTATTACACGCATACGGTTGTAATCAGACGGATCCTCTCTCGAGATGTCGTCGGGGAGGCGACTCTCCGTCGGTGCGCCGAACGGACTCTCGGCACCCGTCTGCCGCGCGATCGCTTCGTCAGCGGCGCCGATCGGTCGACGGTGATAGTTTCGATATATACGAAACCGGGTCCGGGAGGGGACGGATCTCCACGGGGCGCCCACTGTCAGAACTGCTAAGGTGATCGATCACGAGGACCAGTGCGTGACACGAAAACAGTCCGCGACACCGTATCGGGACGGATCGAAATCCGTGTCGACTCGCGTCGACGATCTCCTCGAGCGGATGACCCTCGAAGAAAAGGCTGCACAGCTCGGTTCGGTTAACGCCGATCGCCTGCTCGAAAACGACGAACTCGACGACGAAGCCGTCGAGGAGTGGCTCGAGCACGGGATCGGCCACTTCACCCGCCTCGGCGGGGAGGGCGGGCTCTCGCCGGCCGACGCAGCCCGGATCGCGAACGAACTACAGACGTACCTGCGCGAGGAGACGCGCCTCGGAATTCCCGCGATCCCCCACGAGGAGTGTCTCAGCGGCTACATGGGGCCGAATGCGACGACGTTCCCGCAGATGATCGGGATGGCGAGCAGCTGGAACCCCGACCTCCTCCGGACCGTTACCGAGACGATCCGCGGCGAACTCGAAGGAATCGGCACGACGCACGCGCTGTCCCCGGTTCTCGACGTGGCGCGGGACCTGCGCTGGGGTCGCGTCGAGGAAACCTTCGGCGAGGATCCGTACCTGGTCTCGGAGATGGCGGCCGCGTACGTGAACGGACTGCAGGGCGAGGGCCGCGCGGACGGTATCTCGGCGACGCTGAAGCACTTCGTCGGTCACGGCGCGACCGACGGCGGGAAGAACCGCTCGTCGCTCAACGTCGGCCCCCGGGAGCTCCGTGAGGTTCATCTGTTCCCTTACGAGGCCGTCATCAGCGAGGCGAACGCCGAATCGGTGATGAACGCCTACCACGACATCGACGGCGTCCCGTGTGCGAGCTCCGAGTGGCTCCTGACGGACGTGCTGCGCGGCGAGTTCGGCTTCGACGGGACCGTCGTCTCGGACTACTACAGCGTCCGGCACCTGGTGACCGAACACGGCACCGCGAACACGAAACGCGAGGCCGGCGTGCAGTCCCTCGAGGCCGGCATCGACGTCGAGTTGCCCTACACCGAGTACTACGGCGAGCACCTCGTCGAGGCCGTCGAAGAGGGCGAGCTCGCCGAGGAGACGCTCGACGAGTCGGTCCGTCGCGTCCTGCGCGAGAAGTTCCGCAAGGGCGTCTTCGACGATCCGATCGTCGACGAGGACGCCGCGACGGACGCCTTCCACACCGAAGAGGCGCGAACCGTGACGAGGCGGGCGGCCCGCGAATCGATGACGCTCCTGAAGAACGAGGGCGACCTCCTGCCCCTCGACGTCGACTCCGTCGCGGTCGTCGGCCCGAAAGCCGACGACACGAAGGAACTGATGGGCGACTACGCCTACGCCGCTCACTACCCCGAAGAGGAGTACGAGGCCGACGCGATCACGCCGCTCGAGGCCCTCGGCGCCCGCGAGGATCTCGAGGTTCTCCACGAGCCGGGGTGTACGATCTCCGGCCCCTCCACGGACGGGTTCGACGCGGCGGCGTCGGCCGCCGAAGACGCGGACGTGACGCTCGCGTTCGTCGGCGCCCGCTCGGCGGTCGACTTCTCGGATGTCGACGAAGAGCAGCGAAAGAAACCGAGCGTCCCCACCAGCGGCGAGGGCTGTGACGTCACCGACCTCGGTCTGCCGGGCGTCCAGGAGGAACTCGTTTCCCGCCTCCTCGAGACGGAGACGCCGGTCGTGGTCGTCCTCGTCAGCGGGAAACCGCACGCGATCGAGTGGATGGCCGAGGACGTGCCCGCGATCCTCTACGCGTGGCTTCCGGGCGACGAGGGCGGCCCCGCCATCGCGGACGTCCTCTTCGGCGAGTACGCCCCCGGCGGGAAGCTCCCCGTCTCGCTGCCGAAGTCCGTCGGGCAGCTGCCGGTGTACTACAACCGCAAGGCGAACACCGCGAACAAGGACTACGTCTACACCGACGGCGAGCCGGTGTATCCGTTCGGATACGGGCTGAGCTACACCGAGTTCGAGTACGACGCCGTCTCGCTCTCCGCGAACGCCGTCGCGCCGCTCGAGACGATCACGGCGAGCATCACCGTCACGAACGTCGGCGATCGCGCCGGCGACGAGGTCGTCCAACTGTACACCCGCGCGGCGAACCCGAGTCAGGCCCGTCCCATCCAGGAACTCCAGGGCTTCGAGCGCGTCCCGCTCGAGTCGGGCGAATCGAAGCGCGTTACCTTCGAACTCTCCGCGACTCAGCTCGCCTACCACGACCTCGACATGAACCTCGCCGTCGAGGAAGGCCCTTACGAGGTCCGGATCGGCCGCTCGGCCGCCGACATCGTCGCGAGCGAGGAACTCGAGGTGACGGCGACGAAGACGGTTCCGAAGACCGGCCGGGCGTACTTCACGGAAACGACCGTCGAAGACATCGAATAGCGCTACCCCACCGGCATTCGGCTTCTCTCCGATCGGATCGGTCGTCGTGAGCGGCCGCCGCCGCTATCGCGTTCGGATCGGCTCAGAACCCGTACAGCTCGTTCGGCCGCTCGTAGGCGAGCCGTTCGACGAGTTCCCGCGCCACGTCCATCGGTACCTGTCCGCGCTCGACCTGCTTGCCGACGACGTTCGCGAGCGATCGGCGGAACATCTCGAAGCGCGAGCCGTAGGAGAGCAGCTTCCGCGAGTCGCTGACCATCCCGGCGTGTTGGGAGAGTAGGTCCACCGTGCCGACGTACTCGAGTTGCTGTTCCATGCCGAACGGGCTGTCGTTGAACCACCAGGCTGGGCCGACGGTGACGTGTGGGAAGACGCGGGCCATCGTCGCGATCGTCGGGTAATGGGTGGGATCGATCGTGTAGAGCACGATCTCGGTCTCGCCGTCGAACTCGTTGACGAAGTGCTCGAGCGCGTCGGCGAACTCGACGTCCTGCGTGGAGATGTCGCCGCCGGCGGCGGGCCCCAGTCGCTCGAACAGCTCGTCGCGGTAGTTGCGAACGGAGCCGAGGTGGAGCTGAGTGACCCAGCCGTTCTCGGCGTTCAACTCGCCGACGAACTCGAGGAGGAACGCCTGGAAATCCCCGACCTCGCGCTCGGAAAGCGAGCTGCCGACGACCCGCCGTCGGAACACCTTCCGCGCGCGTCGCTCGCCGACGGGTCGGGAGACGGGCTGTTCGATGCCCAGGTCGCTGGCCCGGCAGCCGCGCTCGTCGAAGTAGTCGTGGGTCGCCGCGAGCGCCTCGAGAAAGCCGTCGAACTCGTCGGTCTCGATTCCGGTCGCGGCCTCGAGGTCGTCGACGAAGGCGGTCCACTCGGGCCGGTCGATCTTCACGGCTCGGTCCGCGCGCCACGTCGGAACGACGTCGACGCCGGACACCTCGTCGACGGCGCGTTCGTGGTACTCGAGGTCGTCCGTCGGGTCGTCGGTGCTGCCGACGACCTCGACGTTCATCGCCTCGAGGAGCTGCTGGGGTTGCATGGCGTCGTTGGCGAGCTGGGCCTCCGTCTTCGCCCAGATCTCGTCCGCCGTCTCCGCCGAGATCCGTTTTTCGATGCCGAACCGACGTCGCAGATCGAGGTGGATCCACTCGTAGGTCGGGTTGCCGGCGAACTGCGGGAAAACCGACGCGAGCGCGTTCCACTTCTCGCGGTTTGACGCGTCGCCGGTGATCAGCTCTTCGTCGACCCCGCAGTCGCGCATCAGGGCCCAGACGTAGTGGTCCGTCGCGGCCTCGACCTCCCAGATGTCGTCCCAGCCGTCGTTCTCGACGATCTCGGCGACGTTGGCGTGGGTATGGGGATCGACGATCGGCAACTCCGCGATCGCGTCGTACAGCTCTCGTGCGGCGTCCGTCTCGAGCAGGTAGCCCTTTCCGAGGAAGCTCATGGACGTACCGTTTCCAGCGAACCGGATTAAAGCTACGGGTACGGGTCCGAGACTCGGGCAACGTCGCGCCGCCCGAGACGACCGGCGGAACGGTACTCGAGCCGGCGTGGCGAAAACGCCCACCTATTTACTGCAGTCCTCCCAAGGGTACGTCGATGAGTAGATCCGATTCGAGCGGCCTCACCTTCGGGTGTCAGGTCGTCGCGTACGGCGACGTCCTCGGAACGATCGAACAGGCAAAGCGCGTCGAAGAGGCGGGATTCGACCTCATTACGCTCCCCGACCACCTTTTCCACCCGACCGGTTCCGAGAAGTTCCTCGCCGAACCGCCGTGGGAGGCCTTTACCGTCCTCGGTGCGATCGCACAGCACACCGAGCGAGCGACCCTGATGCCAGGAGTCACCGACTCGGTGCGCCGCCATCCGACCGAACTCGCACACGCCGTCGCGACGCTCGATCGGATGACCGACGGACGCGCGGGGCTGGGGATTGGCGCCGGCGAGGCGTTCAACTTCGTGCCGATCGAGGACATCGACTGGGACGACCCGTTCACGCGGTTCGTCGAGGCGGTGAAGATCGTCGACGGGCTCTGGAAATCCACGCCCGACGAGCTCTTCTCGTTCGACGGCGACCTCTTCCGACTCGAGGATGCCCACATGGGCCTGAAGCCGGTCCAGCAGCCGCGGCCGCCGCTGTGGGTTGGCGGCTACGGACGGAGCATGCGCGGATTCGCCGGCGCGGTCGCCGACGGCTGGTTCCCCTGGATCCACTCGCCCGACCAGTACGCCGCGGATCTCGAGCGCGTGCTCTCGGTCGCCGAGGACAGGGGTCGCGATCCCGACGCGATCGACCGCGCCGTGATGGTCCCCACGACGGTCACCGAGGACGCGGACGAGGCTCGAGCGATCGGGATCCAGCGCAACCGAACGAGCCTGGCGCTCCGACCGCCGCTGCTGGCCGACATGGGGTACGAGGAGATCGCCGAAGACACGCCGATCATGTGGGAGATGACCTTCGACGAGGAACAGGAGCGGCAGTTGCTGGCGGCCGCAGAACGAATTCCGGACGAGGCCGTCGACGAGGTGGCAATCTCTGGCGATCCTGAGCGGGCGATCGAGCGCATCGAGGCGTTCATCGACGCCGGCGTCGACAACCTGGTGCTCATTCCGGTCGGCGACTTCGGGGAGACGATGCGCCACTACGAGGAGACGATCATCCCGTACTTCCGGGAGTAGGTGCGCCGGTTTTCGCGGCTCGATTCACTCGCCGCGCGTCTCGCTGTCGCGACCGCGAAGCATGCCGCGGAGGTAGCCGACGGTGAACGCGCGTCCGCGGTGGTCCCAGTCGGTGTCGTCCTCGAGGTGGGGCGTGTGGTCGGGGATCATGATCCCGTCGAAGCCGACCTGGTCGAGCAGTGCGAGCAGCCTGTACTCGTCGTAGTTGCCGCAGTCAACGAACGTCTCGTTGAACTTCGGCACGATCCCCTCGACGTCGCGGAAGTGGACGTAGGAGATCTCGTCCCGTTCGCCGAAGTAGCGGATCACCTCCTCGAGGTCCTCGCCCATCTGCGACCAACAGCCGAGACAGAGATCGAGCCCGTGATTGTCGCTGGGGACGAGCTCCATCGCGCGCTTGAAGTTCTCGAAGTTCCGGAACAGCTGCGGAACGCCGCCGAGGCGCTCCATCGGCGGGTCGTTGGGGTGGAGACAGAGCTCGATTCCGGCCTCCTCGGCGACCGGGATGACCTCTTCGAGGAAGTACTCGTAGTTCTCCCAGAGCTCCGCCTCGGTGTACTCCCGGTCGTGGGTGTACTCGTCGTCGAGTTCGGCGGCGTCGAACGCGGAGACCGTAGCGCCGCCCCGAACCGTCTCAGAGCCAGTCCGCCAGACGCCGGCGGGCGCCCAGTGATACCCGAAGATCGGAATGCCCGCCTCGCCCATGTTCCTGATCGTTCGCTTGAGCTTCTCGAGTTGCTCGTCGCGATTCGGGCCGTTCAGCATGACGTCCTCGTAGAACGAGATGGGGACGTTCTCGATGGCGTTGAGGCGAATCCCCGCGGCTTCGATGCGTTCGCGGAGCGCGATCAGGTTCTCGACCGACCACTCGCCGTCGCCCTCGAGGGGCATCCGCTCGTTATCGGGCATGTGTTCGTAGTTGGGATCGTACTGGTACATGTTCAGGAGTACGTCGTCGACTCCGAGTTGCTTGATGTAGCGGAGTCGCTTCTCGCTCGGGTCCATGAACTGCCCGAGGCCGACCCGCATGGGAAGATCGTCGACCTCGTCCGATAGAGCGTCACTGCTAGTCTCGAGAGACATTACGCGCATACATACACCCGCCCGAGTTAAATGTTGTTCGAAGCGGCCGATCGCGCGACTGCGGTCCGACGGATCGCCGACCGAGCGCGTCGCTCACGCCGTAACGCTGCCCGAATCCTTGTGCCGCCCGCCCCGGCGCTGTCGGCGTGGACCGAGTCGACTGCCGCAACCCCACGCTTTATGCGCACTGCCGACGCCGTTCGACCAATGTCAACCGAGCAAGGCCAGCCGGCGCTTCGAGACGTCGCCGACGAGCGCGAGTTCACCATCGGGGCCGCGGTCGATCCCGATTCGCTCCGGCGCGATCCGAGCTACTGGAAGACGGCCTCGAGCGAATTCAACGCCGTCACGCCCGAGAACGCCCTGAAGATGGGACCGCTGCGACCGTCGCGCCACACCTACGACTTCCGAGACGCCGACGCGATCGTCGACTTCGGGCGCGAGAACGACATGTACGTCCGCGGGCACACCCTCGTCTGGCACAACCAGAAACCCGATTGGTTCCAGGCGTGGGACTACACCGACGAGCAACTGCGGCGGTTCCTCCGCGATCACATTCACACCGTCGCCGGCCGCTACCGGGCGACGATCGACGCCTGGGACGTCGTCAACGAGGCCGTCGCCGACGACGGCTCGATGCGCCGGACGGTCTGGTCCGACGCGCTGGGCGAGGAGTACCTCGACGAGGCCTTCCGATGGGCGCGCGAGGTCACCGACGCCGACCTCTACTACAACGACTACGGCGCCGACGAGGTAAACGAGAAGTCCGACGCTATCTACGACCTCCTCGAGCGCCTGCTCGAGCGCGACGTGCCGATCGACGGCGTCGGGCTCCAGCTCCACGCCCTGGGCGACCGCCCGGATCCCGAGTCGATCGCCGAAAACGTCGAGCGCTTCCGGGAACTCGGCCTCGACGTGCAGATCACGGAGATGGACGTCGCATTTCCCGCCGACAACGTGCCGGCGGCCGCCCTGGAGCGCCAGGCCGACTACTACCGCGCGGTCGTCGAGGCCTGCCTCGAGGCGGGCTGTGAGACGATCGTCACGTGGGGGATCCACGACGGGAGCACGTGGCTGCGAAGCTTCAAGGACTTCGGCGAGCGATACACCGGCGACCCGCTGCTGTTCGACGATCGGTACGAGCGCAAGCCGGCGTATCGCGCGGTCCGGGACGCGATCGAGACGCACCGAGAGCGCTGACAGACGCCGTCGCTCCGCGTCCGCTCGATCGTCTCCCTCGGTGTCCCGTTCGTCGCCTCGCAAGAGTGCGTAGCCCGCGAGCCCCGATAGTCCGGCGACAGCAGAGGCGCATCTACCGCGGTGAGGCGCACGCGTTGCTGGCGTCGGTCACGCGCTGCGTCTCTGGATTCTCGATACGTAGATCGAGTGCGGCGACGATCCCGTTCGGGCTACGCCCGAGTGTGCAGGAACAGTCCGAGAGCGGGGTCACCTTCCGGCGAGAGAAACATCGGCTGCGAAATAAAACCGAAAGCGGGACGCAACCAGCCGATCAGATCGACTCGAAGGTCCAGAGTTGATTGTCGCCGCCGTGCCAGTCGTACTGGTGGACGTTGGCTCCGTCGTCGGTCGACGAGTCCTCGACGTCGAGGGCCTTCTCGCTGTGGACCGGCTGGACGTGGTACTGGCCGCCGCCCTGGTCGTGCAGGTAGAAGCGCTGGTTGTCGTTACCGCCGTCCGAGTACTGCTGGACGTTGGCGCCGTCCTCGGTGGACTGATTAGCGACGTCGAGGACTTTACCGCTGTTGACGTTCTCGATGCGGTAGTCGTTGCCGGTGTCCTCGACGTTCCACTGCTGGTTCGAGCCGCCGCCGTAGGAGTACTGCTGGACGTTGGCGCCGTCGTCGGTGGACTGGTTGGCAACGTCCAGCGCGTTACCGCTGTTGACGTTCTGGATGCTGTAGGTGCCGTTCGAGACGGAGCCACCGCCACCGCCGCTGTCGGAGCTACCGACCGTGATGTTGGAGCTTCCGCTGCTCTCGTAGCCCTCGGTGGCCATGATCTGGTAGTCGTGGTTACCCATATCCATGCCGTTGCTTTCCCACGCATCGAAGTGGTTGCCGGTGGTGATGGTGCCGCCCGTCCTCGTCGACTGCCGGACGCTCCAGTACTGCGGGAAGGTCTCGGTGCCGATGATGGATGGGGCGTCTTCCCGCAGCGACTCGTAGATGTCGTAGGTACCGCCATCGCTCGTGACGGTGCCCTTGTAGTCGTGCTCGGGCCGGTAGGTGCCGTGGTCCTCGATGATGTAGTACTCGACCAGCGGATCCGTCGTCCACCCGTAGAGGCACAGGTAGCCGTTTCCGGACGGATTGAACGAGCCCGAGTAGTCCACGCTCCTGCGTCCGCCGGTTTCCCAGCCCTTGCCGCAGACGAAGTTCCCCGTGTCGTTCCAGTCGACGCTGTAGTTGCCGCCGGGCCCCAGCTCCATGGAGACCGTCCCCTCGGCGTCGGTCCAGAACGAGTAGAAGTACCCGCCGTCGTTGCCGGTCTGGTTCTCAGTAATGGCGGCGGCGGCCGGGGTTGCCGCGGCTCCGGCGCCGAGGCCAGCCACCGCGGCGGTGGCCGCCGCTTTCATGTAGCCGCGGCGATCGATCCCGTTCGGTCCATCGTCGGCGTCCGCCGCGTTCTCGGTTGCTTCGGTATCGTACAGTTCGTCCGTCGGTGCTCCCGTATCGCGTGTTTCGTCGTTCATTATTCTCTTGTGGTTGATTGGTTCGTAGTCGCGTCGCTATCCGAGCCGATCCTCGCCGATTTCCAGCGGGCTGGCATTGTCCAGCGTGCGCACGTAGTCTCGGCAGGTCGGCATCCTGCTCATCCGTGGGCGTTTCATCAGCATTCGATCTGCCGATTTCGTTACTCGCGGTGATTCGCGACCGCGTTCGTTATCACAATGACTCTATTAATAAAACTTTATGAGAGTATAATTATAGTAAACATAACGTTCGGGTAATCTACAAGTAGCTACCGGCAGTGTAACGACTGACATCGTTCGATTCCGTCCGATTAGGAGACCGTAACGGCGACCTCGACGGTTGTGCCATCGCCTTCGTTGTCCGTGATGGCGTGAGCACGTGACCTTCGGCGCGACTCGTAGGTCCGAGTGCGCGGCGAGACGGGCTCTCGGATCGGACGATCGTCACGGTGGAACGAATCGCCGAAACGGCGCATCACGCGTCCCGTTCCCGACACCGCCGGCGACGTCGACCGTGGGACACGGGACTCGAGGGCCGCCGCCGAACGAGCCGTCGAGTCGGGTACCAGAAGTTCGATGATCACGTTCGTCCCAGTACTACTCCTCTCATCCGCGAAAGCGGTGATTCGTCTCCGTTGGCGCGCGTCGGGATCTCACTCGAGGTCCGACCGCCGAATCCGCCACTGCCGAAGGACCTCCGTGCTGTACGCCAGGGAGTAGATGCCGACGTACCCGATCACGCAGATGATGAGCGCGACCATCGCGTACAGCGCCAGGAATCCCGCCACGGTGTGGGTTCCGGCGATCTCAGCGACTGCCGATATCGCGAGCAGGAGTCCGGCGATCGGAACGAGCGAGAGCAGGTACGGGTGTTCGAACCGCTCGGTGTATGCTTCGACCATGAGACGAAGTGACGGTGGCACGGATTATCAATCATGCGGTCTCTCATCGGTTCCGGACGCTCCGCTTCGGCCGAGGTCGGTGGAACCATTCCGCACGTTTATCTACGCCGATCCGGTACCCTCTCACGATGACAACTCGTCCGCCGGCTCGATCGTCCAGTTTCAGTAACCAACTCTGGATCTGGTTGCTCGCGCTGTCGACCGCGATGTTGCTGTTGCTCGGCTGGTCGTTTCTGTACCTCGAGCCGGAAACGGCCTCGTACGTGATCGGGCAGGTCAGCGCGATCGTGCTGGTCGTCACGATACTCGGCACGCTCGTGGCGCTGCGCTCGGACTGGGAACCGTTCTGAATCGAATCGCGGAAAATCGAGTCTCGGATCGAACCGATCAGGAAGAGGCTTCGTCGGCCGCGGAGGCGTCGTCGACCGTCGACGCCTCCTTCACGGGCTCGTCGTCGGTGATCTCTTCGCTCTCCCAGTACTCGTGGTCGTCGACCTCGCGGAAGCACTTCGTCCGGTGGGGCTCGTCGCCGCCGCTCTCGTAGAGGTCCGGCGACTGCTGGCGGCAGGCCTCTCGGGCCTCCGGACAGCGGGTGTGGAACCGACAGCCCGCCGGCGGGTTGGTCGCGTCGGGAATGTCGATCTTCCTGACCGGCGGCGACTCGCGCATCGCCTGCTCGGCCTGCTCGGGGTCGAGTTTCGGCGTCGCCCACTGGAGCACCTTGGTGTAGGGGTGTTGCGGGTTGTTGATGATCTCGTCGGCCGTGCCGATCTCGACGATCTCGCCGAGGTACATCACCGCGATCTTGCCGCCGGACTTCCCGGCCAGGTAGCGGGCGTTCGCGAGGTCGTGGCTGATGAAGACGAACGAGGTGTCGAAGATCTCCTGCATCTCGAGGAAGAGATCCATCACGCCGATCCGCAGGGAGACGTCGAGTGCGCTGACCGCCTCGTCGGCGAGGATGACCTCGGGCTCGACGAGCAGCGCGCGGATGAGTGCAACGCGCTGCTGTTCGCCGCCCGAGAGCTGGTGGACGTAGCGCTCCGCGTAGTCCTCCGGCGGGCTGATCCCCGTCCGCTTCAGCATCGTGAGGATGCGCCCGCGCCGCTCGGCGTAGTTGAGGTGGGGGTGCCACCGTTTGAGCGGCACCTCGAGGTTCTCGAGGACGGATCGGTACGGGTTGAGCGCGGAGCCGGGGTCCTGGTGGATGATCTGGAGCGAGCGGCGGATCTCCTCGAAGGTGATGCCGTCGTCGTCGCCGTCGCGGACCTCCCAGATATCGTGGCCGCGGTACTTCACCGAGCCGCCGGTTGGCCGGGTGAGCCCGACCATCGTCTTTCCGAGCGTCGTCTTGCCGCAGCCGGACTCGCCGACGAGCGCGAGCACGTCGTTCTCGCCGAGGTCCAGATCGATGTTGTCGACGGCCCGAACGGTCGGGTCCTCTTCCAGCCCGATTCTGTCACGGAGCCACGACGGCGCGACCGAGTGCATCAGCGACGAGTCCTCGAAGTGCACCTCGAGATCGCGGATCGAAACCACCGGCTGCTCGTCGCGGCTCATTCGTCCTCACCTCCGAACGCGAGCGGAACGGCCTCATCCGCGTCCTCCCAGTAGTGACAGCGGACCTTGTGGTCGTCCGAGACGGGTCTAAACGCCGGATCGTCGGTCGTGCACTTCTGGTCGCCGAGCGGACATCGGGGGTGGTACGAACAGCCCGCGGGATGGTTGACCGGATCCGGACTCTCGCCTTCGATCGGCCGCATCTCGTCGAGCGAGATGTCGAGGTTCGGCGTGGATTTGAGCAGCGCCCGCGTGTACGGGTGGGCGGCGTTCCCGAGAATCTCGGTCGCCTCGCCGACCTCGACGAACTCGAAGGCGTAGAGGACGGCCAGCCGGTCGGCGAAGCCGGAGACGATCGGGAGGTCGTGGCTGATGAACACGAGCGTGAGGTCGTACTTGTCCTTGATGTCGTACAGCAGGTTGAGGATCGACCGCTGCATCAGCAGGTCGAGCGCGGCCGTCGGCTCGTCCATGACGAGCACCTCCGGCTCCAGGATCAGGCTCAGCGCGATCAGCGCCCGCTGCTTCTGCCCGCCGGAGAGTTCGTGCGGGAACGAGGAAAGCATCCGATCCGGATCGAGGTGCAGGTCGGCGAACAGCTGTCGGGCGCGCTCGAGCCCCTCGTCTTCGTCCCAGCCGTGGGCCTCGAGGGTCTCCTCGAAGTGCTCGCCGATGCTCATCGTCGGGTTGAACGCGCTCATCGCGCCCTGGAACACCATCGAAATGTCCTCCCAGCGCACCTCGCGAAGCTCCCAGGGCTGAAGATCCAGAATGTCGATCGGGTCCCCGTCCTCCGGATAGTACGTGATCTCCCCGGTCAGGATGCCGGGCTCGACGACGGCGTCGAGCAGCGCGTCGGCGAACATCGACTTGCCGCTGCCGCTCTCGCCGACGACGCCGAGCGTTTCGCCTCGATAGATGTCCATGGTAACGTCGTTGAGCACCGTCGACGTTCCCTTGTCCATGTCGAACCGGACGCTCGCGTTTCGAACCGTGATGATCGGATCGTCCGAGGCTCGGCGATTCGTCCCTGCCGAATTCACTGCGTTACTTGACATCTGTAGTTACCCCCCGTGCGGTCCGTTCGCTCGATCGCGACACCTAACAGTGAGACTCCGTGAACTGAACGCACGCGGCATTGAGTCACACGTTCGGGCTTGTGTTATAAATAACATTCCATCAGGTAAACGTCCGAACGCCTCGTTTCGCCCCGCCGGCTCGACGACGGTCGCATTCGCCGCTAGACTACTACAGCACGCGAGCGCGGACTTGCGTTCGATCGGGTACCGGACATCGGCCGTGTAACCGTCGTAATTATAGTCCCGGATTCAGAATCCGATCGCATGGACTCCGAGGACTTCAGCGAGTATCTCGAATCGTTCACGCACCGGGAGTGGCAGGAATCGTCGGCGGACGACGGTCCGGTCCGGTTCGCCCTGATCGGCCTCGGCTGGTGGACGTCCGACAAAGCGATGCCCGCGATCGAGGCGTCGACGTTCTGCGAGACGACCGTCGTCGTCAGCCGCTCGAAGGAGAAGGCCGAACGGGTCGCGGCCGACCACGAGCCGATCGAGGTCGGCCTCTCGGCCGAGGAGTTCCACGACGGGGCCGCGACCGACGCTTACGACGCGGTCTACGTCTGTACGCCCAACGCTCGCCACCTCGAGTTCGTCGAGAGCGCGGCGGCCCACGGCAAGGCGATCCTGTGTGAGAAGCCGATGGAGGCGACCCTCGAACGGGCGCGGCGCCTCGCCGGCGCCTGCGAGTCCGCCGACGTGACGGCGATGATCGCCTACCGGATGCACACGGAGCCGGCGGTCAGGCGCGCGCGAGAACTCGTCCGGACCGGGGCGATCGGGGAACCGCGCTTCGTCCACGGTTCGATGTCCCAGTCAATCATCGGCTGGGGACGCGATCAGTGGCGACTGGACGGCGACCTCGTCGGCTACGGCGCGAGCGTCTCCGACCTCGGCATCTACCCGATCAACACGACGCGCTTCGTCCTCGATCGCGATCCGGTCGCCGTCCAGTCGATGATGAACTCGAGTCACGACTACTTCGACGACGTGCCGGACGAGGTCGCCGCCTTCACCGTCGAATTCGAGGGCGGCGTGTACGCGAGCTGTACGGCGAGCCAGCGTTCGAAACTGGACAGCTTTCTCGAGATCGTCGGCAGCGAGGGCACCGTCGCGATCGAGCCGGCGTTCCACATGGAAAGCGGTCTCAGCGCGTCGATCGGGGAGACGACCATCGATGTGGAGACGCCCCAGGTCGATCAGATGGAAGCGGAGTTCGACTACTTCGCGGACTGCCTCCTCGCCGGACGAGCGCCGACGGCCACGCCCGACCACGGTCTCGTCGACATGCGAACGCTCGAGGCGATCTACGACGCGGCCGACCGAGACGAGACGGTTTCGGTCTGAGCCGATCTGCCGACGCCGCTCGAACTCGAGACGAGCCGCGAGGTATCGATCGTCCGATCGCACACGGAGTGTGGGATGGTATGCCGAAATACTTATCATGTATAATAATACATATTATGTCGATGCCAGCGAAGAAACATCGCCAGGAGTATCTGTCACGCCGACAGATTCTGGCTACGACCGGTGTAACGGGTGCCACAGCGCTCGCGGGCTGTTTCGGTGGGGACGACGACCCGTCGGACCTGCTGGGCGGGGATTTCGACGAGGTCGACATCGACCACCCGGAAAACTACGAAGAAGAGATGAACGAGGCCGTCCCGTCCGGTGCCGTCAATCCGTACAACGGCGAGTACATCTTCAATCCCTACCACCACGCCTGGAACCCGGGTGACGCACAGGAGACGATGTACGAGTACCTCGCTATCTACCACACGGGCGACGGCGAGTTCATTCCGCGCATCGCGGAGGACTGGGAGATCGACGAAGAGACTCGTCTCACGACGATCACAATCAGCGACGAGTACGGCTGGTCCGACGGAACCCCCGTCACCGCCGGCGACTTCGTAACCAAGCTCAAGTTAGAGGGGTACATGCAGATGGGGATCAACGAGTACGTCGATCCCGGGGAGGGCATTCGAGTCGTCGACGACCACACGTTCGAGATCGAACCCCGAGAGGAGTACGTCGGCCTCGAAGAGGATCTCTGGCTGAACCAGTGGATCGAGGTGCTCCTCGACGTCTCAGAAGAGCAGTTCGGTCCCGTCGTCGAGAAGTTCGAGAACGCGAGCTCCGACGACGAGATCGAGGAGGTCCAGCGGAACCTCGTCTCGCTCAAACCCCACTGGAATCAGATCCTCGCGTCGGGCCCGTTCATGTTCGTCGAAGCCAACGAAGAGTTCGCCGACCAAGTGCCGAATCAACATCACCCGATCGCCAAGGATTTCGATTTCTACCTCCGACACGGGGAGTACGAGGGCGAACAGGGGCTGCAGGCGGGAGAAGTCGACTGGGAGCACAACAATCCGACCCTTGAGGATCTGCCCGACAAGTACGGCGAGCCGCCGGTGTCGTTCTCCGGACAGACGTTCGCGATCATCTTCGGCCGGGACGACGAGTACATCCGTGACTATCCGGAGGTTCGCAAGGCGATCGCGTACGCCGTCGACATGGAACACCTTGTCGACGTCGTCACACCGGAGACGCCCGTCGACGAGTACTCCGCCGGGATCGACGTCGGATACATCGAGCACTTCGTCGAGGAAGACGTCCTGAACGCGATGCCGAACTACGCGCCCGAGGACCTCGATACCGCGCGGGACCTGCTCGAGGGCGTCGGCTTCAGTTACGAGAACGGCGAGTGGTACACGCCCGACGGCGACCGGTGGACGCTACACTTCCCGGTAGGCGACTGGTTCAGAACGGCCTCGGAGATAATCTCCAACAACCTCGCCGAGTTCGGAATCAAGATGGACTACTACGTCAGCGAGATGCAGACGTGGCAGTCGGAGCACCAAGCTGACCTCAAATACGACCTGACCGTTCACCTGAACTACGGAATGGCCCGTCAGTACCACGCCCACTCCGACCTGTACGAGGAAATGAACAACCCTGACAGAGGGATCCTTACCGAGCGGAACCTCTTCGGCGAGGAGGTCGAGGTGCCGGAGGTCGGCAATCCGGACGGTGACGCGGTGACGATCAACATCCCCGATGCACTCAACGGGCTCGCGACCGCGGGGAGCCAGGACGAAGCGATGAAGCACGCGACGGACCTCGCGTGGATGCATAACCAGCTCCTCCCCGCGGCGATGGTCCACCCGTGGAGCGAACACTACTGGGTGAACGCCGGGGAGTGGGACTTTGACCTCGAGTCGAACGCCTGGCTCACCTCGAACCGGATCACGCACTACCTGCTCGAGCACGGTCTGTCGCCGCAGTAGTCGTCCGTCCGCACAGTCGTCGCCCGCCCGCCTCGAGTCGATCGAACAGATTCATTTTTCCTCGATCGAGACGCGATACGGACCCGTAGCGGTGCTTCGATACGGAGTGATCGGCGATCGCTCCCCTCGTGGCACCGGCGTCAGTCGGGCGCTACTCGACGTTCGTTTCCGCTCGCCAAGACCGCGACGGATCGACCGCCGCAATCTACGGCCCGAGAATCGAGAGCTCGAGTCGCCAGTTCAGACCTCGACGACCGTGTTCGAGAGCGTCCCGATCTCCTCGAGGCCGATTTCGATCTCGTCGCCCTCGTGGAGCGTAAACCCCTCCTCGGGGACGAGGGAGGTCCCGGTCAGGAGGACCGAGACATCTGGAACGGCGTTGTGCGTGACATAACAGTCGACCAGTTCCTCGACGGACCGGACCATCTTGCTCGTACTCGTCGTCCCGTCGTACAGCACGTCCTCGTCGCGGCTGATCGTCATCCACATCTCGAGGTCGTGCGGGTCGTCGATCGAGTCGGCCGAACGGACGCAGGGACCGATCGAACAGCAGCGGTCGTACACCTTCGCCTGCGGGAGGTACAGCGGATTCTGCCCCTCGATCGATCGGCTGCTCATGTCGTTGCCGATCGTGTAGCCGACGATCTCGCCCCCGAAGAGGACGACGCCGAGCTCCGGCTCGGGCACGTCCCACTCGGAGTCGGCGCGGATGCCGACGCCCTCGTTCGGGCCGACAGTCCGATCCGGCGTCGCCTTGAAGAACACCTCCGGTCGATCGTTCTCGTAGACGTCGAGGTACATGTCCGGCATGGAGCTCTCGGCCTTGCGCGCTTCCTCGCTGATGCGGTACGTGACCCCCGCTGCCCACACCTCTCCGGCCGAGACGGGCGCTTTCGGCGGATTGTCGTCGAACGTGCGCTTCGAGAGCTCGGTCGCGTCCTCGAGCAAGCGATCCGCGATGGCGTCGACCGCCTGGTTCGTGATCGCGGACGTTCGGAGGAGGTCTTCGAACGTCTGCAGTTGCGACGTTGCCGCGGTGAGATCGTACAGGGATCCCGCCGTTTCCACTGCGAGACGGGGAGTGCTCCCCTCGCAGAGCTGGTAGTAACGCATGTGAGTACCGTCTTCTTTCTTCCCAACCATAGTCGCTCTGGCGCCGGCAACGCTCCCCGATACACCGCACGAATCCGCGCCGATCGTGCTGACGGGCAACAGAGCGCGTACCCGCCGTCGAAGCGGAGATTTCCGTGTGGATCATAAGTATTCTATACTCGGTTCGCGATGTCTCTCCTGTGACCGCACGCTACCGGAACTACGTGAGCGGAGAGTGGATCGACTCCGAAACCGACGAGACGTTCGAGACGACCGACCCGGCCGCGCCCGCGGAGGTCGTCGCGGAGTATCCCGACTCGAGCGTCGAGGACGCGAACGACGCCGTCGAGGCCGCGGCGGCCGCCCAGGCCGACTGGGCCGACACGCCCGCGCCCGAACGCGGCGCGATCCTTCGCGAGGCGGCGTCGATCCTCGCCGATCGAACGGACGAACTCACCGAACTGCTGACCCGCGAGGAGGGCAAGACCCACGCCGAAGCCGGCGGCGAGGTCCAGCGCGCCATCGACATCTTCTACTACTACGCCGAGAAGACCCGCGACCTCGGCGGCGCCGTCAAATCCGCGAGCGGCCCGCGGACGACCCTCTACACCGTCGACGAGCCGGTCGGTGTCGTCTCGCTGATCACGCCGTGGAACTACCCGATCGCCATCCCCGCCTGGAAGCTCGCGCCCGCGCTCGCGGCCGGTAATACGGTCGCGATGAAGCCCGCGAAGGTCGCCCCCGGCGTCGCCGTCGAACTCTTCGAGGCGCTCGACGAGGCCGGACTCCCCGAGGGCGTCGCGAACGTCGTCGTCGGCTCCGGCAGCACCGTCGGCGACGCGCTCGTCACCCACGAGGACGCCGACGCTGTCTCTTTCACCGGCTCCGGAACGGTCGGCCACATGGTCTACGACAAGGCGACCGACGACGGCAAGCGCGTCCAGACCGAACTCGGCGGGAAGAACCCGACCGTCGTCTCCGACAGCGCCGACGTCGAGGAAGCCGCCGAAATCGTCGCGTCGGGCGCGTTCGGCGTCACTGGACAGGCCTGTACCGCCTGCTCCCGCGCGATCGTCCACACCGACGTCCACGACGAGTTCGTCGACGCGGTCGTCGCGCAAGCCGAGTCGATCGAGGTCGGCCCCGGTGACGAGTACGATATGGGCCCGCAGGTCACCGAGAGCGAACTCGAGGGCACCCTCGACTACATCGGGATCGCCGAGGAGGAGGGCGCGACCCTCGAAACCGGCGGCGGCCGACCCGAGGGCGAGCGCTTCGGCGACGGGTACTACGTCGAACCGACGGTGTTCACCGACGTCGAAAACGACTACCGACTCGCCCAGGAGGAGGTGTTCGGTCCCGTCCTCGCCGTGATCGAAGTCGAGGACTTCGAGGCGGGTCTCGAGACGGCCAACGACGTCAACTACGGCCTCGCGGCCAGCATCGTCACCGACGATCACACCGAGGCCGAGCGCTTCGTCCGCGAGGTCGAAGCCGGCCTCGCGAAGGTCAACGACAAGACGACCGGCCTCGAGTTGCACGTCCCCTTCGGCGGGTTCAAACGCTCCTCGAGCGAGACCTGGCGCGAGCAGGGCGACGCAGGCATCGACTTCTACACGATCGAGAAGACCGTCTACGACAGCTTCTGACGTACCCGCCGAGACTCGGCTCCTGCTTCGCGAGTCTCTCGCAGACGTTCACCCACGAGCGGCTTCGCTGTATCGATCTGTGACAGCAGTCGAGACACGCAGAACGGCATGTCTGCGTCAGTGACCGTCTCCGACACACCAAGATCCTCGTCGCGATCGCGAACTGCTGACCGTCCCGTAGCATATCAGCCGGTTTTCGGTCGGACGCACCAAACTGTGCATCCGTCGCCCCTCGATAAACGCGCTGGAGCCGACTGCTCGTCGCCACGGCAGACTCTCACGCCGTGTTCCGACTCGAGCGCCGCCGCTTTGCCGATTCGAACGCGAGTATCACGGATTCCCATTCTCGGCTACAGAATACTGTACTGTCCTACAGAACGAATCGGGTGCTACGCACGGTGTGCTACGTTACTACTCGTCACGGAGTCGGGCGATCGATATGCGTCACGAGAACGCGTGTGACGGACTTCTGAGCCGGTTTCACCGTGTTTTTCCGGTCGCAGGCGCGCCCGCCGACCGGCTCGTCGGCCGTCGAACGCGCGGAGAAGCCGCCGCGAACGCACGCGGCAATTCGAGCGATCGAGCGGAGGACATTTACGGGCGTACCCTTGTCATAGGTACGGCGGAAACTCCTCGATCGGCGCTCCGATCGGACGTCGGACGCCGATCTCGAGCGCTGACGGGGCCGGTTTTCGGCCCGGAGGACCGCTATAGCGTCTCATCGAACGGAGTTCTGTAGCACAGATCGACGTTCTGCTACCTGGTACGGTGTGAGATCGACGCCGAGGATCGGCTCGGATGTCGGAAGCACGGACGGTTTTATCCCTTCGGCCGAAACGGAGCGCACGGGACTATACCGTTCTCGGCGTCGCGTCGGACGTTTCGATCGCGGATCACCCGTCGGGTTCGTTCCAGGGAAGCGCGTACGTCGGATCGTTCACGAACCGATCGAGGGTCGCCGAGAGCGACACCCGGGTCCCGCTCGGAAGCGATACCCGGACCGCGTTCGACTCGGGTCGTGCGCGATCGTCGCCGTACTCGATCGACGCGAACTCGTGTTCGCCGTAGGCGCCGGCTTGCACGATCAGCTCTCGATCCGCCCCGCCGGCGTTGAGCAGCGTCAGGGCGACGCCCTCCCGGGTTACGTCGGTGACCAGCGCCGAGACGCCCGGCGGGAGGCCCGGTCGCTCGCGTTCGGCGTCGAAGTAGCGCACTTGCGTAAACACGAGGCCGCCGTAGTAGACCGGCTGCGGCCCTCCCATCGTGAGCTGGAGCAGCCCGCGGTGGAAGACCGGATTGCGGTGACGGAGGTAGTCTTCGTCGACGGCGTCGGGGACGCCGCCCTCCTCGCGCATGAGCGCGAGTCGATCCTGAACGCGAGCGAAGGTCGCGCTCATGATCCGCTCGGGGTAGTCGGGAAACTCCCCGTCGAGGTAGGCCAACCAGGCGTATTCGTGGCCGGCGCCGTGTTTGGTCGACGGGCGGTGATCGACCTGCTTCCACTCCCGCGTTCCCCAGTCGCGAAGCCGATCGACGCGCTCGCGATCGGCGTCGCTGAGCGACACGTACCAGAGGTGGAACGCGTACGGATCGTCCCGGTGCGGCCGGAACTCGTACCAGCCGTCGCGCCGCAGGACCTCGCCGTCGTCCTCGGTAAGCACGCCCGACGCGTCGTAGTGGTAGTCGCCGGGGTCGCCGTACTTGTGCGGGACGTACAGCGTCTCGTGGACGGGGTCCTCGTCGATCTCGATGCCGTTTTCGATCAACACGTCGAGCTGCGAGCGCGGAAAGTCGAGGTACTCCCGGTCCCCTTCGAGGAGAACGGCGTTCTCCGCGGCGACCGTCGGTCCGATCCCGACGTAGTGCCACCCGCCCCACGACCAGCCGTAGTAGCCGCCGTACCACGCGCCGTCGGTGTACTCGCCGATCTCGCCCGATCGGCCGACGTTGTCGGGGACGATGCCGCCGTTTTCGGCCGTTCGCTCGCGCCAGGCGTCGAGGTACTCGGCGACCCACTCCCGGTACCGATCGTCCCCGGTGTGGAGGTACGCGTTGGTCATCAGGCTCGTCACGTTGAGGTTGAGCGGGATGTCGCCCTTCGCGCAGCGCTCGTCGAGGACCTCGAACAGGCGCTCCTCGTTCTCGGGATCGAGCAGCGCCGCGGCTTCGTCGAACTCGAGATCGCGCCACGGGAGCCCGTGGCTCGCCCAGCGGTAGTCGGCCCCGTAAGGGTGGTGCTCGTACGCCGCGAAATCGCAGAACTCCGGCCCCATGCTCCCGTTCATCGGCCCTCTGACGAGCCGCTTTTCCGCGTCGTAGTTGTTCGCGTCCGCGTCGTCGAAGTACAGCTGCGCGAATCGCTCGGCTCGGTCGACGACGGCTTCGTCGTCCGGCGCCGCCAGGCCCATATTGTAGGTGAAGAGGTTCCCCTCGCCCATGTGGAACCAGTCCCGGCACTGCTCGAACTCGTCGACGACCATCGGATGGCCGAACGGCGTGTCGGTGGCGGCGCCTCGCCGAAGCGCGCCCTCGTACGCGTCGCGCGCGAGATCGAGGAACCGCTCGTCGCCGCCCATGGCGTACACCAGCGGCCAGTTGTAAAAACCCTCGATCAGATCGTCGAACCCGTCGACTCCGACGTGGTCGTCGGGGGGCCAGTACGGCTCGCCGTCCTCGTCGAGGTAGCCGTCGACGAACCGATCGACGGCGTCCGCCATCGTTTCGAACACTGTTCGCTGCAGCTGGGCCCACTCGGGCGGTCGGGTAAGCGGCTCACTCGCCACAACCGTGAACATAGACTATGCGGCGACGCTCAGACGGATCACTATTGTGGTGGCGGCAGAACCGATGATTCGTCCTCCGGCAGGACTCCGCCGCGATCGCGGTGGCCGCCGCGGCTACGACGATCCGGGTCTGCTCCCGGTGTGGGAGAACTTCGTGTTCAGTTCGATGACGTTCGCGGCTCGCTGGACGCCCTCGGCGACCTCCCCGTGAAGGTCGTCTTCCGCGATCCGACTGACCGGGCCGGTGATGCTGACGGCGCCGAGCACCGACTTCCCGTTCCTGACGGGGGCCGCGACGCAACGGAGTCCCTCGATGTTCTCCTCGTCGTCGATCGCGTATCCCCGTTCGGCGATCGTGGTAAGCTCCTCGTAGAAGCTGCCGGGGTCGGTGATGGTTTTCGGCGTTTTCGGCTCGAACGCCGCGGCGTCGACGATCGTCTCCTGTCGATCGGCCGGCAGAAACGCGGCGATCGCTTTCCCGAGGGAGGTCGAGTAGATCGGCTGTTTCCCGCCGGCGCGCGAGGCGGTTTCGACGGCCTGGTTCCCCATCGCCTTGTAGAGATACGACACCTTTCCGTGTTCCTCGAGACCGAACTGCGCGATTTCCCCCGTCTCGGTCGACAGCTTATCCACCTCGTCGACGATCACCTCGTAGTTGCCAATCTGGTTGCGGACGTCGTTCGCCATGTCCAGCACCTGGAGGCTCAGCCGGTAGCCATCCCCGTGGCGGACGATGATCTCCTGACTCTCGAGGGTCCGGAGGTGGCTGTGGATCGTGCTCTTCGAGTGTCCGAGTTCGTCGGCCAGTTCGGTTACGTTCCGCTGATCGTTCTTCCGAACGGCGTCGAGGATGCTGAACGCAATCTCCACTGATTGGATCCTGCGTCCCGGCCGTTTGTCGGGGGTGTGTGCCATAAATACGTATAGGAAGTTTCACCCACATAAGTTTGTTCCCCAGAAGGGAACTACCAGCAAAGAAATCTGCTACTTGCGGCGCACCTCGTCCGGACTCGCGTTGACGGCCGATCAGTATCGTCCCGGTCCGGTGTGCGATCATCTCTCTACCAGGCGCCGGCTGTGACGCCGATCGCGGTCGGCGGTCGCCCGTTCTCGCGCCCGCGACCGTTCCGATCGGATTCCGCATTTCCCTGTCGCGAACGCCGCTCGTCACGCGATTAGGGTCGTATCGGCCGCTGTGTCGCCGATGCTGTGAGCGTCGGACCGCCGAACGGAGATCCGTACGAGCGACTATTTACACCCATACGACCGTAAATATCCGAATTCAAGACATTACAACCATACGACTGTAACCGTTCGGCGAGGGAGAACGGGCAGCGTCAGATACCGGCTTACCCTGCCGCACTCGGGTGCTTGCGTCTGCCACGAGGTAGCTTCGAATCGATCGGTCGCTACCGACGATCGTTCCGGGGCCGAATCGGACGCTATCGACGGTCGCCGATCGCTCCGTATGGAGTATTCGACTCCGGCGGCTCGCCGTGGTCGCGTTCGACGGATCAACGGCGCCGCGAACGGATCTACGGTACTCGCGCGATCACGGCGGTTGGGCGGTCGGGTCCTCGACGGCCCGAGTCCACTGCCAAAGCCACTCGCCGAGATCGTCGTCGGGAACGTCCAGCGAGTGCGACGTCGCCGGAAGCTCGGGATAGCCGCCGACGGCTTCCTGGCTGTCGATGATCGCTCCCGTCCCCTCGCGGACGTTTTCGACGATCCGAACGTCGTGGTACGTGCGATCGGCGGGACGCGCCCCGGCACCGGAGAGTACGGTCTCGTAGGCCTGCCGTCCGGGAACGGTCGGGAATCCGTCGGGCCACAGCGGCCGTTCGGTGGCCATCGTGATTCCGCTCCCGGCTCCCGTCACCGGCATCGACTCGGGCATCGTCTCGTTGTGCGCGACGTACGCGGTCACGGGTCCGTTCGCGTCAGTGTGGATCGCGCCGATTACGGCGTCGTCGGTCGGCGTTCGCGGACCGGCGCGGTAGCAGTTCCCGACGATCGTAGCACGCGTTTCGTCGTCGACGCCGCCACCGAGGTTGAGCCCGCGCTCGAAGTTGTAGGCGACGTTGTTCGCGACGACCGAACTCGATCCGCCTTTGAGCCGCGGGTGGCGGGCGACCGAGTTCGCCCAGAGGTTCCCCGCGATCGTCACGCGCTCGCTGCGATCCATCACCAGCGTTCCGTACGAGTGGGGCCCTTTCGGGTGGATCGAATCGTTGAGACACTCCGCGATGAGGTTGTTACTGAACGTGACGTTTGGCTTTTCCGGGCCGCTGTTGGTCGACACGCTCTCGTCGGTCCCCCAGCTCGCCGAGCAGTGATCGACGATGACGTTCGCGCCGCCGGCGTTGCCGAGGCAGTCGACCTCCGCCGGGACGTCGTCGCCGGGCCGGACGCGGAGGTGCTGGACGATCACGTCGTCCGCGGCGACGCTGAGACCGCCCCGAATAAGCGTGATTCCCGGCGACGGCGCCGTCTGGCCCGCGACGTAGAGCCCGGGCCGCGTTACCTCGATCGACTCGCCTTCGAGGTCGACGACGCCGCCGACTTCGAACACGACGATCCGCGGGCCGCGCCGATCGATCGCCCGGCGGAGCGATCCCTCGCCGGAGCCCTCGAGCGACGTCACCGTGTAGACGTCGGGATCGGCGCCGTCGAGCCACGCGGCGTCAGCGAACCCGTCCGTCGCGCCGACGTGGGAACTCGCCGACTCGCCGAGGAAACTCGCGTCGAATCCCGACGACTCCGGTTCCGAGGCGTCGTCCGTTTCGTCTCCGTCCTCCTCCGAGGGGACACCGGCGTCCGGCCCGTCGGAGCTACAGCCGGCCAGCGCCCCGGCGAGCCCGGATCCGGACAGGGCGAGGAGCGCCCGCCGGAAAACCCGACGCTGTTTTGCAGTACGAGATCTTGTCCCGCTCGATCGATCCATGTCACCGTCGATGAACTATCCGCGCTTAAATCTTGGCGAGCCGACGCTCGCCGTCGGCTCGTCGGCTCGGTTCCGGCCGCAAACGTGACGACTCGCTGACGAAGCACACAAGTGGCGGCCGCTGGACCGGGCAACTACGATGGGGACGACACTGCCCGACGAGTTCGTCGACGCCGTCCGCCACCACGCGGACGCAGTGCTGGCGACCGGACGCGACCGATACGGGGAAATCGAGACGCCGCTACTGGCCGACGCGATCGATCCCGACGCCGGGGAGGCGATCGCCTACGACGCGCGCGACGTCGCGGCGGGCCGCCGGCTGTCGAACGTGGCGACCCAGCAGGAGTTCCTCCGGACGCTCGTCGCCCTGACGCGACTCGAGGGCGACGACCGATACCGCGAGGCGGCCGTCGAACCCGTCTCGTGGTTCCTTGAGCGCCTCACGGACGCGCGAGGACTGCCCTACTGGGGCGGCCACGTCGCCTACGACCTCGACGCGGACGCGCCGGCGACGAACAAGGGTGGTCCGCACGAGCTGAAGTTCGAGTACCCGTTCTACGACCTGCTCTGGGCGATCGATCCGGCCGCGACCCGGCGTTTCGTCGAGGCGTTCTGGAGCGCCCACGTCCACGACTGGACGATCCTCGATTTCAACCGCCACGGCGACCGCACCGGGCGGCGCGACGACGAGTCCGCCCCCGCCGACGGCGCGATCGAGCCGCCCGCGTCGGCCGACGGCCGGTCGATCGCCGATCCCTGGGACCGCGAGTACGAGGGCGGCGACGTGTTCTTCTGGGGGAGCGGGCTTACCTTCGTCAACACCGGGAGCGACCTCTACTACGCCGCGGCGGTGCTGGCCGATCTCGACGGCGACGACGGGCCGCTTCGCTGGGGGCGACGGCTGGCGCGTCGGTACGTCGAGACGCGCCAGGAGGCCGGCATCAGCGGCTACCAGTTCAGCCAACACCCCAGTTACTGCAACGGGCCGGAGATCCGGGGCGATCGGGCGCAGTACCAGTTCGCGCCGTACATCCACGGGGACCACCGCATCTACGAGGGGACGCTGTTCCGCCCGCGGCCGATCGTCCAGCGCCGGCAGTTGGAACTCGGGGAGCGCCTCGGCGACCGCGGTGAGGCGTTCGCCCGGTGGGCACTCGAGGAGCTTCGGGCGTGGCGCGAGGTGGCGTACCGCCCCGATCGCAATGAGTTCGAGCCGATGCTGACCGACGGGCGCAGTCTCGAAGGGTTCGTCGTTCGTCGGGAAGGGTACTTCGGCCCCAAAGGGCGCGTGATCGGGCCCATCGAGGCCGACGCGGACTTCCTCTGGGCGTACGCGACGGCGTACCGGACGACGGGCGACGAGGTCTGCTGGCGGACGGCCCGCGATATCGCGCGCGGCCTGGGACTCGGCGACACCGGGGCGCCCGGCGGCGAGGGCGTCGATCTCGAGTCCGATCCCGAGAGCGACGATTTCCGGGCCCTGTACGGACTGCTGGACCTCCACCGGGCGACGGATTGCGACGCCTACCGCGACGCCGCGGCGCGGATCGGCGAGAACGTACTCGACGCACGGACGAACGACGACGGCGCGTTCGTCGATGGCGTGGGTCGAATCGTCCTCGAGGACCCGGTTCCGCTGGCGCTGTTGCACCTCGCAGCGGCGCTGCGCGGCGACGATCGCGGCGCCCTTCCCACGCCGATCGGCGACCGTCGATCGCCCGAGGGCGGCGTATAGACTTCCGCCTGGCTTCCCCCGGACCCGGACGGCTCGGTCGCGGCGCGAGAGCCGGCAGGATCGCCACCGAATGCCAATCCTTTTGATGCGCTCCGCCCCTGCAGGATACGTATGCATCAACTCGGTAGTCGATCGATCGAGGAACCTCCTCGCGTGAAGATCGGATACGTCGGGGGCGGGAGTCAGGGGTGGGCGCACACCCTCATCAACGACCTCGCGCAGTGTCGCGACATCGCCGGGACGGTGGCGCTCTACGACGTCGATTACGAGTCCGCCGCCGACAACGCGGAACTCGGCACCCGCGTCGTCGAGCGCGAGAGCGCCGACGGCGACTGGACGTTCGAGGCCGTCCGCGAGCTGGACGACGCGCTCGCGGACGCCGACGTCGTCGTCTGCTCGATTCAGGACCCGCCCGAGGAGACCTTCGTCCACGACATCGATCTCCCCAAACAGTACGGCATCCACCAGCCGGTTGCCGATACGGTCGGCCCCGGCGGGATCCTGCGTTCGATGCGCGCGATCCCCCAGTACCGGGAGATCGCGGCGACGGTCCGCGAGCGGTGTCCCGACGCGTGGGTGATCAACTACACGAACCCGATGACCGTCTGCACCCGGACGCTCTACGAGGAGTTTCCAGACATCAAGGCGATCGGCCTCTGTCACGAGGTGTTTAAACACCAGGAGCTGTTCGCCGAGATCGCGGAACGGCACCTCGAGGAGGCGACCGACGTCGCGCGCGAGGAGATCCGCGTCAACGTCAAGGGGATCAATCACTTCACGTGGATCGACGAGGCGCGGTGGCGCGGCCGGGACCTCTATCGGTTCCTCGACGACGAACTCGAGGCGCGGCGCCCGTTGAACGGCTTCGAACCGGGCTCGATGGCCGACGCGTCCTACTGGGTCAACAACTACCGCGTCTCGTTCGACCTCTACGATCGGTTCGGCCTGCTGGCCGCGGCCGGCGACCGGCACCTCGTCGAGTTCGTCCCGTGGTATCTCGCGCTCGACGATCCCGCAGAGCTCCACCGGTGGGGGATCAGGTTCACCCCGAGTTCGGCGCGACTCCCCGACGGCGACGGGCCGACGCGGACCGAGCGGTACCTCTCGGGCGACGAGACGTTCGACCTCTCGCAGTCCGGCGAGGAACTCGTCGACATCGTTCGGGCGCTGCTGGGGATCGAACCCGTCGAGACGCACCTGAACTACCCCAACGAGGGACAGGTCTCGAACCTGCCCGAAGGCGCCGTGGTCGAGACGAACGCCCTGCTCACCGGCGACGACGTCTCGCCGATCGCGGCGGGGTCGCTCCCCCGCGAGGTCCGGTCGATGGTGCTGACCCACGTCGACGACCAGGAGACGCTCGTCGAAGCCGGGTTCGAGGGCGATCTCGATCGCGCGTTCCGGGCGTTCCTGAACGATCCGCTCGTCACGATCGACCGGGACGCGGCCGCGGATCTCTTCGCCGAGCTCGTCGAACGCGAACGGGAGTACCTTACCGCGTGGAATCTCGAGGACGCCGACGTTCTCGCGACCTGACACCGGACGCAGCAGTCGATCGTTCGGAACGAGCGGGCGGCCCCGTCGGGCTCGATTTCCGGGTGGTCAGAAAAAACAGATATACGAAATTATAAATAGTGGTGGTTGAATGGTAGGTGTTGAACCGTAACACACGGGAAACCATGAAAGATTCACATACGAGGTACGGGGGAGCGGTAGTCGCGGCGTTGATGGTGCTGTCGGTGGTCGTCAGCCCGGTCGTCGCCGCGGGCACAGCCTTGCCGACGAGTACAGCCGCCACAACACAGGAGGACTCCCTCCTGCAGGAGGACAGCGCCAAGACGCTCACGATCTCTTGGTTCCGCGACGACGGGGACAGTAACGGTCCGTACCCCGTCTTCCCGCACGAGTACGGCGACGAAGAACACTGGATCGAGCTGTTCGCCAACGCGGAGGGCGACGCGCACCTGCGCGCCGACGACTCGATCGCGAAGAATCCCAACGGCCGGTGGGACATGATCACTCTCCACGTCGAGGGGACCGGGCTCGAAGAACTGAACCCGCCCGTCGCCGGCGAGAAGAAGGGACTCGTGACCGAGAACTTCGTCGAGAACGACGACTGGGACGTCTCGATCACGCAGGCGAACGGGGATAAGGAACTGCACATCGAGGACAACGTGGACGGTTACGACAACCCGACTGGCGTCGAGGAAGACGTCCCGCCGGTGATGGTCTTCGCCGATACCGATGAGGTTGACGACGACTTCGCGTACGGCGACGACCCCGACACGGGGCTGCTCGTCTGGATCGATCCGAACCGCGCGGTGCTCGACGAGAACGGTGACGAAGCCAGCTTCGAGCCCGGCGAAGAGTACGCCGTCGAGTTCGACGTCCACGGCCAGACCGAGACGACGAGCTTCCGGACCGTCGAGGGCGACGTGACCCTCGAGGACAGCTACGAACCGGCCAACAAGTTCGGCGCCGAACTCGTCGGCGAGTCGACCCTGGCCGGCGGGACGGAGGTCGAACTGGTTCTCGAGACCGAAGACGGCACGACCGCGTCGACGACCGTCGACGTCGAGGGCAACGAGGTTCTGAAGGGGACCGACTCGGCCGGAACGATCCCGGCCGGACCGGTCGCCGCGCAGTTCGACCTCTCCGGGATGGAGAACCAGGAGTTCACGCTGACCGCCTACGCGCCCGGTCCCGAAGGCGGCATGGTCGACGGCGAACCGGCCCGCGACGACGACGACTACATGGCCGACGAGAACCGGATCAAGGTCGCCGAGTCGTCCGGCGTGATCCAGGACATCATCGACCCCGACTACACGATCGAGTCCGCGTCCGTCGGCGACGGGAAGCCGCTGTCGCTGCCCTACGGCATCGAGGACTACTCGACGCCCGCCCAGATCGCCGACGCCACCGGCGACGGCGAGCTCGCGTACGACGACTCGGTCGCGCTCGACGTCCAGGGGACCGACGCGTGGGACGGGCTGGTGCTCCACTACGAGACCGACGACAGCATCTTCGAGGCGATCGATCGATCGCCCGGAACGAACATCCACGAGAAGTTCGACAGCTCGCCGCTCTCGCTGGACGTGGTCCAGACGAACGCCGACGGCGAACCCAAGGAACTGGACATGGCCGCAAACGCAAGCGGCACCCACATCGTTCCGGATCCGGGCGACTCCGACGAGCGGCTATACCACACCGAAGAGCAGGGAATCTTCTTCTGGATCGACATGAACGACGTCGTCCTCTTTCAGGACGGCGAACCGGTCGCGCCGGAGCCCGGCGAGACCTACGAGGCGACGCTGACCATCGAGACCGAAACCGGCGTCGAGACCGAGACGATCGAGTTCGAACTGATCGAGGGCGAAAGCTGGATCGGCAACGACGCCGGCGAAGTCGGGATCCCGCAGGCCGAGAACGCGGAGATCCGGCTCAACACCGAACTCGCCGCCGGCGGCGAGTGGACGATCACCGTCGAGTCGGCGGACGGCAGCCTCAACGTTTCTGAGCAGGACAACGTTCCGGAAGGGCACGGCGACGTGCGCGCCGGCAAAGCTGCGGGCGCGATGCCGGTCGCCTCGGCGGCGCTCCCCGTCGACACCAGCAGCCTCGAGTACGACACCGAACTGACCATCACGGCGAGCCTCGAGGAGGACCCGCCGGACTCGCCCCACCGCGTCGTGGAGACGACGGGCGTCATCGTGCCGCCGCCGTCCGGAAGCGTCGACGTGAGCGACCAGTCTGGCGACGGCGAAACCCTCACCGTCGACGAAGTCGAACTGAGCGACGGTGGATTCGTGTCGGTCCACACGGGCTCGGAACTCGGCCCGACGATCGGCTCGAGTTCGTACCTCGACGCCGGGACCAGCTCGGACGTCGAAGTGCCGATCGACGAACCGGTCAGCGAGGACGTGACCCTCTACGTGCTGATCCACCGGGATACGAACGGAAACGAGGAGTTCGACTTCCCGAGCGCGGACGGCGCGTACGAGGACGACGGAACACCAGTCGCCGACAGCCTCGAGTACACCTACGACGGGACGGCCGACGACGGCGGTAAGGGCGAAGACGACGGCGACGATAACGACGACGACAGGTCGCCCGGATTCGGCGTCGCGGCGGCGCTGATCGCGCTGCTCGCCGCCGGTCTCGTCCGGCGCCGCCGCGCGTAATCGTCCCGGCTCGCGATCGTTTTTTTCGCGGTCCGTCAGTCCGTCGCGGTGGCCTAACCTGTTCGACTGAGAGATTTTCCCATCAGAAAGATTAAGAAGCTCCGATCTAATACTCCGTGCGTACAGTTACCATATGAAGCCCGACAGACGAACATTCATTCGAGCGGTCGGTGCGGGGGGTATCGGTTTCGCCGCCGGTTGCGCGGAGTTTACGTCCGATGACGACGATTCGCCGTCCGGCGGCGACGGCGAGGCGCCGGAGATCATCACCATGGAGGCGGCCGGCGCGGACATTTGGAATCAGGCGGATCTGGGGCACTACTACTACACGACGGTGAGCGGCGACTTCGACGTTACCGTGGAAGTCGCCTCCCTAGAGAACGTCAACCCGCACGCGAAGGCGGGGATCATGGTCCGCGAGTCGCTCGACGCCCCCTCGCGGAACATGATGGTTCGCAAGCGGGCCGGCTTCGGGCTCTCGCCGCAGTGGCGTCCCCGGGACAACGCCGCGACGACGAGTACGACGTCCGAAGACGGGGCACCCCTGAGCCGAATCGAGGGCGGCACCATGGAGGGATCGTGGCAGCGCCTCCAGCGCTCGGGCGACACGATTCGGGCCTACGGTTCGCAGGACGGCGAGGAGTGGACGCTGATGGTCGAACTCACGTCGAACGAGATCGACCTGAGCGACGAGGTGTACCTCGGACTGGCCGCGACCAGTCACGACCAGGCCAATCCCACGACCGCCAAGTTCCGCTACCTCGACGGCGTCGAACCGGACGAGAACGACGATATCGGATCGCCGCTCGTCGAGGGGAGCATCTCGGTCGATCGGGCGGCCGTCGTGTCGACCGTCGAGCCGACCGATCTCACCCCGTCCTCGGCGACGCTCAGAGGCGACCTCGAGAACCTCGGCGGCGCCGACTCGGTCGAGGTCTACTTCGAGTACCGCGAAGTCACCGAGGAGGAGTGGCGCCGGACCGAGACGACGTCGCTCTCTGAAACCGGGGAGTTCGGCCTGGAGGCGTCCGACCTCACCGGTCGACGGTACTACCAGTTCCACGCCGTCGCCGACAACGGGGACACCGAAGGCAGTACGATCAACGACCTGTTCTCGACGCCGAGCGGATCGAGCGGGAGCGCCGACGACGGTCCCGAGAGCGCCTCGGCGTTCGACCCTGGCGACGGGTTCGTGGACGTCGCGCCGTGGCTCGACGACGACACGCCGCTGATCGTCGTCAACGAACCGACGCGGGAGGCGCTCGAGACGGCGATCAACGTCGACGGGCCGCGCGTGGTCGTCTTCGAGACCAGCGGGACGATCGACCTCGGGGCGGCGGACCTCAACGTCCGAAACGGGAAGTGCTGGATCGCCGGACAGACGGCGCCGTCGCCGGGCATCACGCTCATCCGCGGGGGGATCTGGCTCTACGGCGATGACTGCGTCGTTCAGCACCTCCGCGTCCGCCCCGGCGACGCCGGACAGGACACCGGCTGGGAGCCCGATGCGATCAACACGGCGGACGACACCAAGAACCAGCTCATCGATCACTGCACCGGGACCTGGTCGGTCGACGAGAACATCAACGCCGGCTACGACACCGAGAACACGACGATCTCGAACTGTTTGGCCGCGGAGCCGCTCAACGACGCGACGCACTCGAAGGGCGAGCACGGCTACAACTCGATCATGGGCAACAATGCGAAGAACGTCGCGCTCATGGGGAACGTCTGGGCGCTCGGCACGGACCGCAACCCGCGGCTCAAGCAGGGTACCGAAACCGTCGTGGTCAACAACCTCGTCCACCACTTCCACGACGGGATGTGGGCGGACCCCGAGACGAGCCACAGCATCGTGGGGAACGTCTTCGAGGATCCGCAGACGAGTCAGCCGAACGTCTTCGGCCAGGGGAGCGTCTACGCCGCCGACAACGTGCTCGAGGGCGGGAGCAACGACATGATCGGCGACGGTATCACGCAGCTGAGCTCCCGGCCGCTGTGGCCCGACGACCTGGAGCCGCTCTCCTCGAGCGAGGTCACGGAACACAACCTCGCGAACGCCGGCGCGCGGCCGGCCGATCGCACCGAACACGACGAGCGGATCATCGATCACATCCGCAACGGCGAGGGAGGCGTTATCGACAGCCAGGAGGAGGTCGGCGGCTACCCGACGCTCGAGGTGAACACCGAACCGATCGACGATCCCGAAACCGGACTGCGCGCCTGGCTCCGCGAACGGGCGCTGGCCGTCGAGCAGTAGCGCGATCGCCCGCCGGTACGCGGACGCGGGCCGCCGTCGCTCCCGCGTCGATGTTCGACGGCTGATAGCGCCGACACTGTAATCCGCATCGACCGCGCCGGCCGGCGATTCGCCGACGACGCAACGTTTATTTCCGTCCTCCGAAATAGCCAACCGATGGCAGTGCCTGACACAGATCGATTCGACATTCGCGAGTACGGCGCGAGCGGCGATCCGGACGTTCTCGATACCGACGCCATTCAGACGGCGCTCGACGACTGCGCCGAGTCCGGTGGAACAGTGTACGTCCCCCCCGGTACGTACGTGACCGCGCCGCTCACGGTCGGCGATCACACGACGCTTCACGTGGACTCGGGGGCGACACTGCGGTTCGTCGGCGACTACGACGCCTTTCCGACGGTCGAGAGCCGCTGGGAGGGGTGGGATCAGGTCGGGTTCCACCCCTGCCTGCTCGTCGACGGCGCCGAGAACGTTTCGATCGCCGGGCGCGGGACGATCGACGGCAACGGCCAGTACTGGTGGGAGTTCTACGACGCGCCCGAGTCGGAGATCCCCGAGGGACTCCGGGAGCGCCTGGCCGAGTTCGAGGAGCGAAACGACAAGCAGGACGACGTGAGCAGCTTCACCCACCGGCCGCCGCTGTTCCAGGTCCTCGACTCCGGGAACGTCAGCGTCTCGGGCGTCACGCTGCGAAACTCGCCGTTCTGGAACACCCACGTCGTCTACTCCGAGAACGTGACGATCCACGACGTCAATATCGAGAACCCGGCGGACGCCCCGAACGGCGACGGGATCGACATCGACTCCTCCCGGTACGTCCGCATCAGCGACACGTACATCAACGCGGGCGACGACGCGATCTGCATCAAGTCCGGGAAGAACGCCGAGGGACGCGAGGTCGGCGAACCGGCGTCTCAGATCACCGTCACCAACTGCACCGTCGAGGCGGGCCACGGCGGCGTCGTCATCGGGAGCGAGATGTCCGGCGACGTCCGCGATGTAACGGTCACCAACTGCACGTTCACCGACACCGATCGCGGCGTGCGGATCAAGACCGCGCGGGATCGCGGCGGCGTCGTCGAGGACCTCCGCTTCGACAACATCGTCATGCGGCGGATCGCCTGTCCGTTCGTCGTCAACGGCTACTACTTCACGCCGCTCGACAGCGATCCCGAACCGATCGACGAGGGAACGCCGATGGTCCGGAACGTCTCCTTTACCAACATCACCGCCCGGGAGGTCGAGACCGCCGGCTTCTTCGCCGGTCTTCCCGAGCGGTACTTCGCGGGTATCTCGTTTCGCGACGTCGACATCGACGCGACCCGATCGCTCGACGCGACGGACCTCGATCCCGCGATGGCCTACGACTACGAGCAGACCCACGGCCTGTTCTGCAAGTCGATCGCCGACATCTCGTTTCGCGACGTTCGAATCCGAACGCCCGGGAGTCCGGCGATGCGGTTCGAAGAGACCGAGGACGTGACGATCGACGGCCTTCGAGTGCCTGACTCCCAGGCCGCGCCCGTGGTCTCGCTGCGGAACGTCGATCGAACTCGCGTTCGCGGCTGCGCCCCGCCGTCGGACGGGGCGTTTCTGGAGGCAGACGGACCGAACACGCGCGAGATTTCGCTCGCCGGTAACCACGGCTCGCTGGCCGACGAGGTCGAACTCGGGAACGACACCGACGCGACGATCGAGCGCTCCTAACCGGCGCCGAAGCGCGAGTCGATCTCCGGTCGCGACCCGTGGGACCGATCGAACAAAACAATTATAGTTCGCTTGTCTGTATGCGTGAGTACCACATGGCCAACGCAACAGAACCCGATCTTCGCGTCGGACTCGTCGGACTCGGCAGCCTCGGCGTCCGGCTCGGACGACAGTTCGATTCCGTGCCCGGCGCGGAACTGGTCGCGATCGCCGACGTCAGCGAGGCGAACCTGGCCGACGCGGGTCGCGACCTCGAGGTGTCGCCCGCGGCGCAGTACCTCGACTACGAGACGATGCTCGACGAGGCCGACCTCGACGCGGCGGCGATCGCCACGCCCAACGGGCTCCACTACGAGCAGACGGTTGCCGCCCTGGAGCGGGACCTCCACGTGCTCTGCGAGAAGCCCCTGGCGACGTCCGTCGAGGACGCCCACGACCTCTACCGGCGAGACCGCGAGACCGATCGGGTGATGATGCTGGGCTACCAGCGACACCTGAACCCGGCGTTCGTCGAGGCCCGCGAGCGGTGGGCGGAGGGCGACGCCGATCCGACGTTCATCACGGGCGAGATCACCCACGACTGGCGCTCGTACTACGAGACCATGGACGACTGGCGGATGGACCCCGACCTGAGCGGGGGCGGCCACCTGCTGAACGTCGGTTCGCACGTCATCGACGCGATCCTCTGGGTGACCGGCCTCACGCCGGCCACCGTCTCCGCCACCGTCGAGTTCCACGACGACGAGCAGCTCTTCGACACGCAGTCCTCGATCACCATCGAGTTCGACGAGGGTGCGATCGCCACCGTCTCGGACACGGGGATCGTCGCGTGCACGCGGGAGCACATCCACATCTGGGACGACGACGGCGCCGTCTACCTGGAGGGCCGGGAGTGGACCGAGCGCACCGGCTACACGATCGACGCCGAGGGAACCGAACACGACCCGTACCGCGACTACCACGGCCGCCAGACGAAGGCCGAGGCGTTCGCCGAGGCGGTCCGAACCGGAACCGAGCCGCCGATTACGGTCCGTGACGCGTTCAGGACGCTACTCGTCACCATGGCCGCCTACGAGTCCGGTCGCACGGGCGAGCGCATCGATCTCGCCGATCGGTACGGGTTCGTCGGCGACGACCTGCTGAACTGACTTCTGCTTCGTTTCGGCGGGTACGGCTGTCACGTCGGGGATCCCCAGCGTTCGGCGGGTCGCTATTGCGAGCGCGGCCCGCGAATTCGATCCACTCTCGCCGGCGCGTCGCGCCGGGGCTGATCGTACTCGTCTCCGTCGATATTTGTGGGCAAGATTTATTAAGTATGAAGAATATTTCGAGTTGAGACATGAACGCAGGTTCGGTAGTGGGGGCGATCGGGGGTGAGTGAAGACGACTCGATCGGCAGTCGACTCGCCGGGGGGATCGGTCCGTCCGTCGTTCGGCGGCGGTTCGCGTACAAACTGGGCGCGTTGTTGCTCGTCGTCGTCGTGGTACTGGCGCTCGTCGGCAGCGTCGGGTACGTTCGGGCTCAGCAGTCCGTCGACGACAACGCCGACCGCCAGCTGCGGTCGGCGGCGTCGCTCCAGAGCGACGCGGTCGGGGACTGGATCTCGGAGATGAAACGCCAGACGGCCGCGATCGCCACCGACGACGCGATCGCACACGACGACCCCGACGTCGTCGAGGAACAGGTCCTCGCCAGAGCGAACAACCTCGGACTGACGGTCAGAGCGGTCCACGTGGTCGACCGCGAGGAGGGGACGCTCGTGGCCACGAACTCCAAGAGTGCCGGCAGCCGCACGCTAGCGGAGATCGACGAACCGTGGACCGACGTCTCCCAGTATCGGGATCTCAGCGAGTCGGTGTATCAGGTGGATATGAGCGCTCGCTCCTTCGAAGCCGCTGACGGCCGCGCCGTCTACTTCGCCACGCCGGTGCTGGACGACGATGACAGGGTCGTCGTTCTGGTCGGCGGCGTCAAAGAACAGGTGCTAGGGCTCCACCAGCCGTTCGAGAAGCAGCGGACGACGATCGTCTCCGCCGACGGCACCTCGGTCGTGGCCGGCCCCGAGGACGGGCCGCTCGCGTCGGCGTCGATCGACGGTGCGTCGCGACCGACGACCGACTCGGCCTCGGTGTTCGAAGGCGACTCGCACGTTCACGCGGCCACGATTGTCGACGGCACCGACTGGATCCTGGTCACGTCGGTCCCGCGATCGGTGGCGTTCGCGACCGCGAACATCGTCGGCCAGTCGCTGCTCGGCGTCGTGGGCGTGGGGCTGATCGCGGTGCTCGGGATCACCGTCGTCGTCGGCCGCCAGACCGCGGTCCCGATCACGCGGCTGCGGGACAAGGCCCGGACGATGGAGGAAGGGACGCTCGAGGTGGACCTGCAGACGTCCCGGATCGACGAGATCGGGCAGCTCTACGACGGGTTCGCGTCGATGCGCGACGCGCTGGACGAACAGATCCGCGAGGCCGAAACGGCTCGGCAGGAAGCCGAGGCCGCGCGGAACGAGACCCAGCGCACCAACGTCCACCTGGAACGCAAAGCCGACGAGTACAGTCGAGTCATGCGCGAGTGCGCGGCTGGCGATTTCACGCAGCGGATGGATCCCGAGAGCGACAGCGAGGCGATGGTGTCGATCGCCCGGGAGTTCAACGAGATGATCGGCGCGATCGAGGAGACGACCGCGCGCGTAAAGCGGTTCGCCGCGGAGGTCGCAGCCGCGAGTGAGGAGGCGACCGCCAGCGCCGAGGAGGTCGAGAGCGCGAGCGAGCAGGTCTCCGAGTCCGTCCAGCGCATCTCCGACGGTGCGGAGCGACAACACGAACACGTCGCGGAGGCGACGAGCGAGTTGAACACGCTCTCGTCGACGACCGAGGAGATCGCGTCCTCGTCCGACGAGGTGGCGGCCATCGCCGAGCGGACCGCGACGGCCGGCGTCCGCGGGCGGGAGGCGGCCGATCAGGCCGCCGAGGGGATGACCGCCGTCGCCGACGACACTGACGAGGTCGTCGAGCGGTTCGAGCGCCTTGAGCGGGAGATCGAGCAGATCGACGAACTGACCGCGTTCATCGACGAGATCGCCGAGCAGACCAACATGCTCGCGCTCAACGCGAACATCGAAGCCTCCAGAACGGGCGACGGCGGCGACGGTTTCGGCGCCGTCGCCAAAGAGGTAAAGGAACTCTCCCAGGAGACCCGGGAGGCGACCGACGAGATCGAACAGCAGTTGATTCGGCTGCAGGCGGCGGCCGACGACGCCGCCGCGGTCGTCGGGCGAACGAGCGATCGGGTCGCCACGAGCGTCGAGACCGTCGAAGACGCCGTCGACGCGCTCGAGGAGATCGCCACCTACGCGCAGCGAACCAACGAGGGGATCCAGGAGATCAGCGCGGCCACCGACGACCAGGCGACCGCCGTCGGTGAGACGGCCGGCGTGGTCGAGGACGTCGCGGCGATCAGCAGGCAGACGTCCCGGGAGACGGAGTCCGTCGCGGCCTCCGCCGAGGAGCAAACATCGGCGTTGGCCCAGGTCTCGCGCAACGCCAGTGATCTCGCACAGCAGGCCTTGCAGCTGCGTAACACCCTCGATCAGTTCGACACGTCGGTCGACGTCGACGACGAGCGGATCGCGGACGACCCGGCGTTCGCCGGCGGCGAGGCGAGCGGCGAGACCGCGGCGCAACCCGAGGGCGATGTGTTCGAGTACGTGGCCGAAGACGCTACCCGGGACGAGTCCGGGGACGCCGATCGAGACGGCCGATCGCACCCCGCCTCCGACGAGTGAGCGATCCGGGCGCTTCGCGCCCCTCGTCTGCCGCGTCGTCAAGATTTATTCCGACGGCCGCCCCACGGGCTGTCATGGAATCGTTCGAATCCGACGACGGACACGTGATCGTCCGTCTCGACCGCGGCGACATGGCCCTCGAATCGATCGAGCGGGCCTGCGACGAGCACGCGATCGACACCGGGGCCGTCGTCACCGGTATCGGAACGTTCAGTTCGCTGAACGTCCACTACGTCGATCGGACCGACCTTCCGGACGAGCAGGCCGATCGAAACGTCGAGCTTCGGTTGACCGGAGCGTGGGAGGTCACCGATATCAGCGGCGTCATCGCGAACGGCGAACCCCACCTCCACGTGACCGCGTTCGACGGCGATCGGACGGTCGGCGGCCACCTGGAACCGGGCTGCGAAGTCAACGTCCTCGGCGAGGTGGCGATCCGGGAAATTTCGGGTCTCTCGCTGGAGCGACGGCCCGGCGAGCGAAACGTCTCGCAGCTCGCGCGGCGGTAGCCTCGCGCCACGGCGGACGATCGACGTCGCGATCGGCGGCGGAACGCGATTTCGAACGATCGGCGAGTGGTCCGACCCTCGGCCGATACCCGACCGTCGCCGTTAGTTCCGTCGCCACCAGATGAAGCCGTAGAAGCCGAGCCCGGTCAGCAACAGCCCGATGCCCCAGACGGCGACGATCGCCGCCCAGACGCCCTCGCTCAAGATCGCTCCGACCGCGATCAGGAAGACCCCCACCACCGCGATTTTCAGCAGGAGGGACTCGTACAGCGGTTCGAGGAGGCGCGTTCGAGTGCGGGATGTCGTTTCCGGTTCGTTCGCTCGTTGCGTGGAAGCCATTACCACGATGGTTCGTCGAACGCATATAAATCACTTGGGATTTATCAAGTCTCAGGGCAGTGGCGATCGGCGGGAAGCGTGCCGGACGTCGATACAGAGCGGTCACGAGCCGCGGGTTCGACGCGGGCGGAATAGAGAGTATTGCCGGGAAACTAACGTTCGTAAGGGACGGGCGAAATCACTCATTTGAATGCCGATAGACTATCGTAACTACGTCGACGGTGAGTGGGTAGAATCGAGTTCGGGCGAGACGTTCGAGGTACTGAATCCCGCGAACACCGACGAGGTCGTTGGAACGTTTCAGTCGTCGACGTCCGAAGACGCCGAGGCGGCGATCGAGGCTGCGGTCGCCGCCCAGGACGAGTGGGCGTCGACGCCCGGCCCGGAACGGGGAGCGATACTCGCGGAGACGGCGCGGTCGCTCGAGGCCCAGAAGGACGACCTGGCCGAGACGCTGACCCGCGAGGAGGGCAAGACCCTCGCCGAGGCCGGCGGCGAGGTAGGGCGGGCGATCGACATCTTCGACTACTACGCGCAGAAGGCCCGCGACCTCGGCGGCGCCGTCAAGTCGCCCAGCGGGACGAACAAGAACCTCTACACCAAACGGGAGCCGCTCGGGACCGTCTCGCTGATCACGCCGTGGAACTACCCGATCGCCATCCCCGCCTGGAAGCTCGCGCCCGCGCTGGCGGCCGGCAACACGGCCGTCCTCAAGCCCGCCTCGGCGGCGCCGACCGTCGCCTGGAAGCTGCTCGAGGCGCTCGACGAAGCGGGGCTGCCCGCCGGCGTCGCCAACTCCGTCACCGGCTCCGGGAGCGAGGTCGGCGCGCCGCTGACCGACCACGAGGGCGTCGATGCCGTCTCCTTTACCGGCTCCACGGCGGTCGGCACCGCGGTCGCGAAGGCCGCCGGCGACGACCTCACGCGGGTCCAGTGCGAGATGGGCGGGAAGAATCCGACGGTCGTCATGCCAAGTGCCAGCGTCGACGACGCGGTCGACATCGTCGGCGCCGGTGCGTTCGGCGTCACCGGGCAGGCCTGCACCGCCTGCTCCCGAGCGATCGTCCACGAGAACGTCTACGACGAGTTCGTCGAGGGCGTCACGGCGTACGCCGAGTCGCTCGCGATCGGCTCCGGTCTCGACGACGTTGACATGGGCCCCCACGTCACGCGCAGCGAACTGGAGGGAACGCTCGAGTACGTCGAGATCGCCGCGAAAGAGGACGGCGCCACCCTCGAGACCGGCGGCGAGCGGCTCACCGGCGGCGAGTACGACGACGGCTACTACGTCGAACCGACCGTCTTCTCGGACGCGACCCGCGACATGCGCATCGCCCAGGAGGAGGTCTTCGGCCCCGTGCTGGCGGTGCTGAAAGTCGGCAGCTTCGAGGAAGGCCTCGAGGTCGCCAACGACGTCGACTACGGCCTCTCGGCGAGCATCGTCACGCAGGACCTCACCGAGGCCAACGAGTTCGCCGAGCGCGTCGAGGCGGGCGTCGCGAAGGTCAACGAGAAGACGACCGGGCTCGAACTGCACGTCCCCTTCGGCGGCTACAAGGAGTCCTCGACGGACACCTACCGCGAACAGGGCGACGCCGGCCTGGACTTCTTCACGTCGACGAAGACGGTCTACATGAACTACTAGAGCGCCTGTCGCCGACCGTTCCACAGCGCTCGGTTTTCTCGCTCGGACCCTCGTCGAGTCGGTCGTTCGAACCGCGACCGTTCCGCTCGCGTCGACACCAGCTACCGCGATCGCCGCGGTGAACGGTAAAAGACGGCTACCAGGTCCGATCGCGGGACGACGTCGGCGGTCCCAGGACGGCCGCCGCCGGCGTTGATCACGCCGGCGGTTCGTCCCACTCCTCGCCGTCGTCTTGCGGATCGTAGCCGATCCGGGCCCGGGCGTGCTCGAGGCCGTACCAGCGCCGGCGGTTGTCGCTGACGCCGCTGAACACGTCGAACTCGACGCTGTCGTCCTGCAGGCAGCAGTCGATCTGGTGGGCGAAGTCCCGGCGGGACTGCCAGGTCGCTTTCATCCGCGCGACCTCCTCCTCGTACTCGGCGCTGCCTCGCTCCCACTCGCCCTCCGCCACGCCGATCTCGGCGTCGCCGTAGGGGTGGTCGTACTCCTCGCTACGGACGCTGCAGATCCGGAGCGTGTAGAACCGCTTCGGGTACTCATAGCCCTCGACGTAGTAGCGACCCAGGTCCTCGCCGAAGCTCTTCGACGCCCCGTAGTAGGAGTCGGGGCGCACGGGGTCGGTGTGGTCGATGACGAGGTCGTGGTCCCGCTCGTAGATCTCGGGGGCGTTCTCGAGTTCGTACATCCCCATCACGTGGTTGGTCGACCCGAAGACGATCGACTCGACCTCGGCCTCGCGGGCGGCCTCTAAGACGTTGTACATTCCGAGAATGTTCGGCTCGAAGATGTCGGTCCACTCGCCGTCGGTGTAGGGGTAGGCGGCGAGGTGAACGACGGCGTCCTGCCCCTCGCAGGCCTTCCGGAGCGCCTCGTAGTCGGAGATGTCGCCGACGACCGTCTCGTAGCCGGCGTAAGGACCCTCGTCTCGGTCCGATCGGTTGTAGTACGTGAACTCGTACCGGTCGTCGTCGTGCAGGTGATCGATTATCGCCGTTCCGCAGCGTCCGTACGACCCGGTCACTAGTACGTCCATACGCCATAGGCTCGCGGAATCACTATCAAAATACCGGTCTCCACGGCGGGCTCAGCGCATCCGCACGGTCACCAGCCCGTCGAAGTTGAGGAGGATGCGCTGGGCGACGTCGCCGAAGATCGCCTTGCCGGTTGGCGATCGCTTGCGCCCGACGAGGAAGACGTGATCGCAGTCCAGGCGGTCGGCTGCCGAGAGTATCGCGTCGTCGAGATCGCCGTCCTCCGCGATGACGGTCTCGATGCGCACGTCGCCGTCGTCGCCAATCACGTCGTCGACGAACTCCCGGGCGAACTGCCGCGTCATGGCGTCCGGGTCGGTCTCCTCGTACGTCGTCCGTTCGACCTTCTCGACCCACTCGAGCGCGTCGATGCGTTCCTCGGCGGCTTCCGGTGTCGTCCACGCGAAGGCGACCAGGTCGGCGCCGTCGGCCTGCGCGAACGCGGCCGCTTCGGCGAGCAGCTGTCTGTGCGATTCCGTGTCGTCGATGACGACGAGTGCGCGATCCATACCTCCCACCTCGAACGGTAGTCAGATAAAAGTACCTCCGAGCGGGAGGCTGGACGACGGGACTCGCCCCCGGCACCGGGTCAATCTGCGCGGTATCGCTCCAGGGCGGCCGCGTCGATCTCGATTCCGAGGCCCGGCTCCTGTGGGACGTCGATCGTCCCGCCCGACGGATCGAACGGCGTCTCCAGCAGGTCGCTCCGCAGCGGGTTCTCGCTGCGGTCGAACTCGATCAGCATCGGCTCGGGGACGTTCCGCGTGTGGGGGTAGTTCGACACGCTGGCGGCGAACTGCACCGCGGCGGCCATGCCCACGGCGCTGTTCCAGATGTGGGGCCTCACGGCCACGTTCTCGGTCGACGCCATCCCCGCGATGAGGCGCGCCTCCGACAGGCCGCCGCAGCGGCCGAGGTTCGGCTGGACGATGTCGACCGTCCGATCGTCGATCAGCCGCTTGAACGCGAAGCGACCGTAGTGCGCCTCGCCGGCCGCGATCGGGACGTCGATCTTCTCGCGGAGTTCGCGGTATCCCGATCGGTTCTCCGGCGGCACGGGCTCTTCGATCCACGCGACGTCGTACTCGCCGATCGCGCGAGCCGATTTGACCGCCTGGTGCGGGCGGTAGTTGCCGTTCATGTCGACCATCAAGTCGGCGTCGTCGCCCAGGATCTCCCGCGCCGTGCGCACGCGCTCGACGTCCGACTCGACGCCCGCGCCGATCTTGATCTTCGCGGCGGTGAACCCCTCGGCGACGGCCTCGCGGATGGGTTCGTCGATCGGTTTCTCCGCCTCCGTGAAGTACATCGTCGAGGCGTACGGCGTCAGCCGTTCACAGCGCGTCCCGCCGAGCAGCCGGTGGACCGGACGCCCGACGGCCTTTCCGATGATATCCCAGCAGGCGACGTCGATCGCGCTGACGGCGCTCTGGACGAACACGTCGCCGCCGAAGTGGTACGGATCGACGTAGGACCGTTCGGCGAGCGACTCGACCTCGAAGGGATCCATCCCGACGACGTCGTCGGCGAACAGCGTTTCGATCGTCGCCGTTCCGATCGGGCCCGGCGCGAAGGCCTCGCCCCAGCCGACGAGGCCGTCGTCGGTCTCGATGCGTACCAGCGTCGTTCCGCGGTCCGTTCCGAAGCCCCGCGCGTCGCCGAGCCCCCGACCGTCCGGCAGCGAGTGTGCGAGCGGAATCGCCCGGATGTCCGTGATCTCCATGGAGACAGCGACAGACTCGCGGCCAATATAGCTTGCGTTGATTCGGTCGAGATTCGATCCGGAACGGCGCTTCTCGCAGAGCCCCCCCGCACCGGTGACCGACGGAGACCCCAGCGATCTCGGCGCCGACGCGGCGCACGGGGAACACATTTATTACGGACGTTCGGCGTAGTAGCGGTCACCACATGACCAGCGCTGCTCTCAGAGATCGCTTTCGCGACGTCGCGTTCACCACCGCGGTGCCGTTCGGCGACGACGGAGCCGTCCTGTTCGATGACCTCGCCGAGAACCTCAGGACGCAGTACGAGGCCGGTGCCCGGCTGTTCGTCCCGTGTGGCAACACCGGCGAGTACTACTCGCTCACCGGCGAGGAGCGGATCGCGATCGTCGCCGCCCACGTCGAGGCGACCGGCGACGACGCGACGATCGCCGGCGGGGTCGCCGGCAGCGTCGCGGAAGTCGGACGACTCGCCGACGCCTACGAAGACGCCGGTGCGGACGCCATCATGGTGATGCACCCGGATCACACCTACGTCCACGAGTCCGGGCTGGCGAACTACTACCACCGGATCTGCGATGAAACCGACCTCGGCGTCGTCATCTACAAGCGCGGCCCCGAGATCACGCGCGACGTGCTCGTCGAGTTGAGCGATCGCGAGTCCGTCGTCGCGGTCAAATTCGCGGTGAACGACATCAAGGAGTTCTCGCAGACGGTTTCGGACGCGCCCGGCGACGTGACGTGGCTCAACGGAATCGCCGAGCGGTACGCCCTCGCGTTCGCGATCGAGGGTGCGACGGGGTACACCACCGGGATCGGCAACTTCGCGCCGGAGGCGACGCTCGCGCTGTTCGAGGCCGTCGAGAGCGAGAACTGGGAGCGCGCCCGCTCGATCCAGCGGCTGCTCCGCCCGATCGAGGACCTCCGCGAGGAACCGGGCGTGGGGAACGCGCTACCCGGCGCAAACAACGTTCCCGTCGTCAAGTACGGAATGGAGCTCGCGGAGTACTCGGGCGGCGCGGTTCGCGATCCGCTGGTCGACCTCGCCGAGAGCGACGCGGCGCGTCTCGAGGAGCACTACGATCGACTGCGAAGCGCCCCGCTGCACGAACCGGCCTAATCCCCTCGTGTCGTGATCGCGTCGCGACGGCGTATCGTCGGTGCCCGGTCCGACGTCACGGTGCGCCGTCGATCGGAGCGGAGGCTCGAGTACAGGTCGGCGTCCGGCTACTCGTCGTAGCGGAATTCCGTCCACGGACCGTCGACGAACGGATACTCGTCGAGGACGTCGAGATCGACGTCGATGCCGAGGCCGGGCGCGTCCGAGAGGAGCAGGCGGCCGTTCTCGACGGTCGGCTGTCCGTCGACGATGTCGAACGCGAGGTCGAACGGGTACATTCCGGGGTCGATCTCCGTTTCGGCGAGCGCCGGATCGTTCTCGAAGACCGGGTATTCCAGGAGCCCGACGCCCGGGGCCGCGGCGACGAGGTGCGCGTTGGCCTGGAGCCCGAGCCAGGTGCCGAAATTGTGCGGAACGAACTCGACGTCGCCGTCGGCGCAGCACTCGATCGCGTCCCGACAGCCGGTGTACCCCTCGTGGTGGCGAACGTCGCCCTGGAGGAAGTCGACCGCACCGGTCCGGCCGAGACGAACCAATCCTTCGGGCGACTCCTCGCTTTCACCGCCGGCCAGCGGTGCGCCGGATTCGGCCAGTTCGACGTACCCCGCGTGATCGTCGGGTTCGACCGGTTCTTCGACCCAGTAGGCGCCCCGCTCGGCGGCGTGTTCGACCAGTTCGCGGACGGTGTCGCGCCCGTACGAGTCGCGGAGCTTCCACCACGTGTGGACGTCGAGCATGAGCTCGATGTCGTCGACCGCGTCGGCGAGCAGGTCGATCGTCCGCCGGTCCTCGTCGGGGCCGATTCCGGGCCGGTACTTGTACCCGAAAAAGCCCAGTTCCTCGAGCGCTTCGGCCTGCTCGACGTACCCCTCCGGTTCCATGTACATCCCCGCGCTGGCGTACAGCGGCATGTCGGTCTCCGGTTCGGTTCCGTACTCGTCGGCCAGCAGTTCGTAGATGGGCGCGCCCAGTTCCTTCCCCCGGAGGTCGTACAGCGCCACGTCGATCGCCGAGACCGCCTCCGTTCGGAGGTGCGCGGGGAGGTCCGTCGCGGCGAGCAGGTCATGGGCGTCGCGGATCTCGGCGATCGACTCGCCCTCGAGCGCGTCGGCGACGGACTCCTCGACGACGTCGGCGAACGTTCCCTGCGAGTCGCCCTCGAAGTACTCGCGCATCGCGGAACTGCTGGCGCCCGCGGTCGAGAATCCCCGGCGGCCGTCGCGGGTTTCGACGACGACGAGTACGACGTCTCGCTTGCGAAGCCGCCGCGCTCCGCCGTGGAACGGTCGGTCCTGGACCGGATCGATCGGGGAGGACAGCGCGTGCCCTCTCACGGTGGCGATATCCATACCTCGTCCATTCGCGGCCTGACCTATAAATCATCCGAGTACTTCCCCGGCGCGCACTCGACGAATTTCGCGCGGAGCGCCGATCGTAGCGGGATTTTTCCTGGGCTCCCTTGCTGCCCATCCGACGGCGCGGAGGCGGCTCTGCGATCGGTGTGGTAGTCGATCGTTCCCGTGACGGGAACAGAACGCGCCGCGATCGGGCGGCAATCGACGAGTGAACTGCCGATTAGCCGGGTACTGTCGGGTTGATGCCCTCGCGACGGTCACCGCACCGACTCTTTCGATGCCGGCCGAATCGTTCGCGACTTGGGAACGATTTTGCGGGAGAACGGCCGTCGCTCACGCCTGGTAGTTCGATCTAACGATGGCGTTCACCGCCCCGCGGGCCGGTTTCCTCGTCCGTCTCGCCAACGCGTCCGAACTGTCGCTCGGTTCGCACGTCCCGTCGGCATTCGGGATTTTCCCACCGCGAATGCGCCGATATCGGGACCATCTGTCCCGATGCGCCCGAAATCCGGCGAGTGGGTCATCTGTCCCTCTGTGGTTCGAATCTGCAGCGGCGGTTCCACCCGTACGATTTACAGTAGTACTCGTGTAACTCATCGTTACAATAGTACGGTTGTAATGTTCCCTATAGGGGAACGAGAATCTCGCGATCGGGCCTCGATCGCGGCCGCGAGAACGGCTCATCGCCGACCGACCGCAGCGTCGACTACCCAGTGGATTCGGCTGTCTAGGCGCTATTGTACCCGTCCGAAGAGCCGTGCTGCCAGTCGCAGGCGGGTTCTCGTCCGAGCGACGGGAAGGGGATCGATCCTGGGGCCGAATCGTGACACCCTGACGTGTCCGCGATCACGGGATTTATCACCGTTCCCGACGAGCCCCGCGTATGAGCGTTCAGGTTACGGTTTGGAACGAGAACGTCCACGAACGGGAGGAGGAGTCGGTCGCCGAACGTTATCCGGACGGCATTCACGGCGCGATCGCTGACGCCCTCGACGGTGACGGACGAATCGTCCGGACGGCCACGCTCCGGGAGCCGGACCACGGTCTGACCGAGGACGTCCTCGCGAACACCGACGTCCTCGTGTGGTGGTCCCACTGCGCGAACGACGAGGTTTCGGACGCCGTCGCCGATCGCGTCGTTGATCGGGTTCACGAGGGGATGGGGTTCGTTCCGGTTCACTCGGGGAAGAACTCGAAGCCGTTCAAGCGGCTGATGGGGACCACCTGTAACATCAAATACCGCCACGGCGGCGAAACCGAACGCATCTGGGTCGCCGACCCCGGCCACCCGATCGCGGACGGCCTCGACGAGTCGTTCGACGTCCCCTCGACGGAGATGTACGGCGAGCCCTACGACGTGCCGGAACCCGATCGAACCGTCTTCGTCTCGTGGTTCGAGGGCGGGGAAGTGTTCCGCTCGGGCATCTGCTACCGCCGCGGTCGGGGGCGCATCTTCGCGTTCCGCCCGGGTCACGAGGAGTACCCGATCTTCTATCAGGACGAGGTCCGACGGGTGCTGAACAACGCCGTCGACTGGGCGGCCCCGACCGAGGGCGCGCAGGCGGTCTACGAGGAAGTCGAACCCATCGAACCGCTCGAAGACGATCACTGAGTTGGCTGCCGTCGCGCGCCGCCGAGGAAGACGGGGAGCACCGCCACGCCCGAATCCGGTATCCCTCACCGTCGTCCCATTCGGTTCGATCGCTAGATGAATTCGCGTCGAATCTGCTTGACGGGGGCGATCGGCTCGACGGGGATTTTCCTCGGCGCACTCGGTGGCGCATCTGGATCGGCGGCCGAGGTCACCGGCGTCGAAAACGGCGCCGAATACCGGATCACGCCAGCCCACAGCGGTACGACGCTGGATCTGGGCGGGCGCCTCGATCGACGACGAGACGTCGGTTCCCGGGGCTGGCGAACTCGTGACCGGTTCGATTCGGTCTACCGATACAGAGTTCGATTTACTCCCCATTTCCGCTGATACATATCGTGATATACTAGAATAAACTTATAGTAATTGCTCCTTACATTCTGAACGGTGTCAAAAAGTGGCACACAATAGACGCGCGTTTTTACGCGCCATCGGAGCAGGAGGTATCGGCGCCGCGGTCGCGTCCGGCGGAACCGCCGCGGCAGCAGAGACAATCACTGTCGAAGGGGCAGGAGCGGACATCTGGAACGATTACGACGAGTTCCACTACTACTACGAGGAAGTCACCGGCGACTTCGACGTGACGGTACGGGTAGACTCCCTCGAAGACACGAGTGAGTACGCGAAAGCCGGCCTGATGGTCCGCCAGACGCTGGCGGACGACGAGGAACACGCGATGGTCCGGAAGATGCCGGGTCACGACACCTCGTTCCAGTGGCGATCGAACAGCGGCGACCAGGCGGTGAGTACGACGTCCGACGGCGGCAGCGGCGAGAGCGAGGTTTCCGGTGGGACGGTACAGGCCGCGTACCAGCGGCTGGTCCGGTCGGGCGACACCATCGAAGCCTACGGCTCGACCGACGGCAGTAGCTGGACGCTCATCGCCGACATCTCGCCGGGCGAGATCGACTTCGCCGACAGCGCCTACGTCGGGCTCGCGGTGACGAGTCACAACACCGGCACGCTCTGTACGGCGGAGTTCTCCGAGCTATCGGGGCTCACACCGACGAACAACCAGGACGTCGGCGACGTCGACGTCGCCGGCAGCGTCACCGACGACGGCGGGACGGCTGATCCCGCACCGATCGTCGCCACGGGCTCCGTCTCGAATCTCGGCACGTCCTCGGTGACCCTCACCGGATCGCTCCAGGATCTCGGCGATGCTGCCTCGGCGGACGTCGCCTTCGAGTACCGCCAGTCCGGGGCGAGTTCGTGGAGTACGACGGGGACCCAGGCCCGATCGTCGACCGGGTCGTTCAGCGCGGACGTCTCCGACCTATCCAGCGAGACGGAGTACGAGTATCGCGCGATCGTTACCGCCAGCGACGGCGACGCCAACGTCGGTTCCATCGACACGTTCACCACGAACGGGGACTCGGGCGGCGGCGGCCCGATCACCGTCAACGGTGCCGGCGCCGACATCTGGAACCAGGCCGACGAGGGCCACTACTACTTCACCGACGTCAGGGGCGACTTCGACGCGGTCGTCGAGGTCACGAGCGTCGAGGACACGGACAGCTGGGCCAAGGCGGGCCTGATGTTCCGCGAGTTCCTCGCCGCCGATTCGAAGAACGCCATGGTGCGGAAGACGCCGGGGAACGACTCGTCGTTCTCCTGGCGCGAGAGCACCGGCGGGACCGCGGAGAGTACGACCTCGGACGGCGGCGACGTCATCCGGAACGGCGGGCAGATGGCCGCCGACTGGCAGCGACTCGTCCGCACCGGAGACACGATCCGGGCGTACCTCTCGACCGACGGCAGCGACTGGACGCTGATCGCCGAGTTGAATGCGTCGACCTTCTCGACCGAGGGCTACCTCGGACTCGCCGTCACGAGCGCGAACCCCGGAACGCTGTGTGCGAGCGAGTTCACCGACCTGGCGGGCGTCACCCTGACGAACAACCAGGATCTGGGCAACCCGGACGTCTCCGGAAGCGTCTCCGGCGGAGCCGGCGGCGACGACACGCTTCCGCTCGTGTCGACCGGCTCGGCATCGAACGTCCAGGATGCGAGCGCGACGCTGTCGGCATCGCTCGACTCGCTCGGGAACGCCGCGTCGGCCGACGTCTCCTTCGAGTACCGCGAGACCGGCGCCGGTTCGTGGACCGCCACCGGATCCCAGACGGTCTCCTCGGCGACGGCGTTCAGCATCGACGTCTCCGGGCTCTCGAACGACACGGAGTACGAGTACCGGGCGGTCGCCGACGCGAGCGACGGCGACACCGACGTCGGCTTCGTCGAGACGTTCACGACGCGGCCGCCGGACACTCAGCCGATCGTCTCGACGGGCTCGGCGTCCGACATCTCCTCGTCGGCGGCGACCCTCTCGGGATCGCTCGACGACCTCGGGGGCGCGTTCCACGCGGACGTGTACTTCGAGTACCGCGAAAGCAGTGCCTCCTCGTGGACCGAGACGACGCCCCAGAACCTCGACGAGACGGGGTCGTTCGAACAGACCGAATTCGGACTCGCCAGCGACACGAGCTACGAGTTCCGCGCGGCGCTCGAAGCCGAAGACGGCGACACGGCCGCGGGTGACGTCGCGACGTTCTCGACGACCGAGGGCGTCAGCGGCGGCTCGCACTTCGACCTCGAGGACGGGTTCGCCGACGCCTCCTGGTTCGACGACAGCATCCAGGTCATCAAAGTCGGCGCGAACTACGGCGAGATCCAGGCCGCCCTCGAAACGACGGGACCGCGCCTGGTCGTCTTCGAGGAGAGCGGCGTCCTCGACCTGCAGAACCAGACGCTCGAGGTCACCGAGCCCAACTGCTGGGTCGCCGGTCAAACCGCCCCCTCGCCGGGCATCACGTTCACCAACGGATTCTTCCAGGTCGACGCCGACGACTGCGTCGTCCAGCACGTCCGCGTCTTCCGCGGCGACGAGAGCGGCGGCGAGGGTACCGACCCGATGAACAGCGCCGACGGCACGCAGAACGTCATCTTCGACCACTGTACGGCGTTCTGGGGTCGCGACGAGAACCTCTCGATCGGCTACGACTCGACCAACACCACCCTCTCGAACTGCATGATCGCGGAGGGGCTCGAGGACCCCGAGGAGAACTCCAACGGGACCCTCGTCGGCGACGGCGCCGACAACGTTGCCATCCTCGGGACGATCTACGCCAAGAACAACGACCGGAACCCGCGGCTCAAATCCGACACGCGGACCGTCGTGGTCAACGGCCTCAACTACTACCACGACAAGGCCATCTGGATCGACGAGAGCGCCGAAGCGTCCGTCGTCGGCAACGCCTACATCCACCGCTTCAGCTTCCGCGACCCGATCGTCTTCGGCGACGGCAGCGTCCACATGGAGGACAACTACGTCGCCGATCCGCCCCTCGACGGGCGGCCCTTTTCCGACGTCGGCACCGAACTGAGTTCGCCGCCGCTGTGGCCGAGCGGACTCGAAGCCCTGCCCGCCGGGGACGTCGAGAGCCACAACAAGACCTTCGCGGGCGCACGACCGGCCGATCGAATCTACCAGGAGGAGAAGATCGTCCAGCAGATCACCGACCGCTGGGGCAGCCTCGACGTCGATCCGAACGACGACAACGCCGGCTACTCCGACATCCCGGACAGCGCCGCGGAAGCCGGCGGCTACCCCGACCACGGCGGCACCACCCGCACGCTCGACGTACCCGACTCCGGCCTGCGCGACTGGATCGACCAGCACGCGGTGGCCGTCGAGACCGGCGACGGTTCGTCCGGCGGCGGTGGCGGCGGTGGCGACGCCGACCCGTCGGTGACCACCGATTCGGCGTCGGAGATCGGCACTTCGTCGGCCACGCTCAACGGGTCGCTCGACGGCCTGGGCGGCGCCGACGGCGTCGACGTCTCCTTCGAGTGGCGAACCACGACCGACGACGCCTGGACGACGACGGGAACGCAGGCGCTCTCGTCGACCGGGTCGTTCAGCGCCGACGTCTCCGGCCTCTCGAGCGGGACCAGCTACGAGTATCGCGCCGTCGCGAACGCGAACGACGGCGACGCCGCGACGGGATCGACGAGCACGTTCAGCACGTCGACGGACACGGACTTCTCTGGCGGCGCGTACTTCGACCTCGGCGACGGGTTCGCCTCGCCCGACTGGTTCGACGACAGCGTCGACGTCTACCGGATCCAGAACGCCACCCGGAGCGAACTCGAGGACGCGCTCACCGCGAGCGGTCCCCGGCTGGTCGTCTTCGAGACCAGCGGGACGATCAGCCTCGGCGGAAGTCCGCTGCAGATTACGAACGACAAGTGCTGGATCGCCGGCCAGACCGCGCCCTCGCCCGGCATCACGCTGACCGAGGGGCTGTTCCAGATCGACGCGAACGACTGCGTCGTCCAGCACATCCGCTCGCGCGTCGGCCCCGGTCCCAACGGGGACATCCAGGGTAACGACTCGTTCAACACCCAGGACGAGACGACGAACAACATCTTCGATCACTGTACGGCCTCGTGGGGCGTCGACGAGTGCATGTCCGTCGGCTACGACACCGACCGAACCACGTTCGCGAACTGCCTCATCTACGAGGGGCTGTACGACCCCTACGGCGACGGCTCCGACCACAATTACTGCACGCTCGTCGGCGACGGCGCCGACCACGTCGCGCTGCTCGGGACCGTGTGGGCGAAAGCGCGCAACCGCATCCCGCGGCTCAAAAGCGACACCAGATCGGTCGTCGCCAACAACTTCTGTTACTTCTTCGACGAGGCGTCGAACGTCGACAGCTCCGCCGAGACGACGTGGGTCGGCAACAAGTACACCGGCCTTCTCGCGACCGGCGAGTCCATCGTCGAGGGTAGCGGGACGGTGTACAGCGAGGACAACATCACGGCGGACCCGCCCACGGACTCGGACGTCTCGTTCGTCGAACAGAGCACGACGAGTTCGCGTCCGCTTTGGCCGAGCGGTCTCTCGGCGATGTCGTCGGGCGACGTCGAGAGCCACAACCTCAACTACGCGGGCGCGCGACCCGCCGATCGGACCGGGAACGACTCCCGGATCATCCAGGAGATCCGCGACCGCGCGGGTAACGACCGCCTCGACTCCGAGTACGACTACTGGATCGCCGACCACGAGGAGGTCGGCGGTTACCCCAGCCTGCCGGAGAACGCGCACACGTTGAACGTGCCGGACGCCGGTCTGCGCGACTGGCTCGAGCAGTGGGCGCTGGCCGTCGAGGAGGAAGACGCCAGCCCGCCCTGATCGGCGACGACGACGGAGACCGTCAGCGGTGCCAACCGGCGCTGGACGTTCGAATCGGTGTACCGACCGCGAACCGCGACGCGACGGAGACGCCGCCCGAAGCGCCGCGTTCGAGCCACCCGCGAGCACTCGGCTCGCGCTTCTCCCGCCGTCCGGATCTATCGTTCGCCGACGCTTCCGTCGGCCCGGTGCCCCGGCGATCGATCGAAGCCGAGATCCGTCCCCGCGAGTTCCCGGACGCGATCCTCGTCGATTTCGATACCGAGCCCTGGCTCCTCGGGCAGATCGAGGTAGCCGTCGGTCGGTTCGAATATCGACTCGTTCTCGACGTACCGCATCGCCTCGTCGTCGTCGAGGATTACCTGTTCCTGGATCAGCGCGTTCGGCGCGGCCGCGTCGACGTGGAGCGACGCCGCCAGCGCCAGCGGCCCGATCGGGCAGTGGGGTGCGATCGCGGCGTCGTAGGTCTCGGCCAGATCGGCGATCTTCTTCGTCTCGGTGATCCCGCCCGCGCTCGAGACGTCGGGCTGGACGACGTCGACCGCGTCCGCTTCGAGGATCGGCCGGAACTCCCACCGAGAGTACAGCCGCTCGCCGGTGGCGATCGGGATCGACGTCGCCTCGGCGATTCGGGGAAGCGCGTGGCCGTGTTCGGGCGTCACCGGTTCCTCGACGAACATCGGTTCGAAGGGTTCGAGCGCCCTCGCCAGGCGGCGGGCCATCGCTTTCGAGGTGCGGCCGTGGAAATCGAGCGCGACGTCGACGTCGGGACCGACAGCGTCGCGAACGGCGCCGACGATCTTGCGTGCGCGCTCGACGGCCGCCGGCGCGTCGATCAGTTCGAGCCCGGCCGTCGGAACGAGCTTCACCGCGGTGTACCCCGCCTCGGCGTGTTCGTGCGCTTCCGCGGCGGCGGCCGCCGCCGGATCGGTGACGCCCTCGGCACCGTGGGCCCTGACGTGGCGGTAGAGCCGGACGCGATCTCGAGCGGGTCCGCCCAACAGTTCGTAGACCGGCATCCCGGCCGCCTTTCCCTTCAGATCCCACAGCGCCTCGTCGACGCCGGCGATCGCGCTCATGTGAACCGGGCCGCCGCGGTAGAAGCTGCTGCGGTACATCGCCTGCCAGAGGTACTCGATCCGCCGCGGGTCCTCTCCGAGCACGTACTGGTGCAGCAGCTGGTCGACCGCGCTGCGCGTCGCCGGCTCGCTGCCACCCGCGAAGTGCCACTTGGTGTACACCTCACCCCAGCCGGCGCGTCCGTCGCTCGTCTCGAGCTTGAGAAACTGCCAGCGCGGCGGGACGTCGTAGAGCTCGTAGTCCGTAACGTGCATCCATCGGGGATGCGGACGGTCCGGTCTTGAACGTTCCGGCGAACGGACGCGATTACCCGCGCGAGACGATCGCGACCGCGGTGTCAATCGTCCGACGTCATTGTTTCAGCCCGAGTAAAATTATAAATATCCCCACCTATCAGTAGGTGTCATGGCGAAAGGTAGCAACTGCCAACGGACCGGCACGACTCGACGAGACGTTCTCAAATACGGCGCTGCGGGCGGGATCGCGCTGGTCGCGGGATGCACGAGCGGATCCAACAGCACCGATCGGTTTCGCATGTTCGACGCGGAGACGAGCGGCGCGCCCCCGTCGGAACGACACTGCAACCCGTGGAACTTCGCGCAGCGCGGGGCGTGGCACCCGGGCGCGCTCGTCCACGATCGCCCCGTCGTGTACAGTCCGGTGGAGGACGAGGCGTACCCGCTGATCGCGACCGAGTGGGAGATGGCCGACGAGACGACCGTCGAATTCACGTTCAGCGACGAGTGGACCTGGCACGACGGCGATCAGGTCGTCGCCGACGACTGGGTCATGCAGCTGCAGATAGCGCTGGAAATCCTCGACTATCAGTCCCAGTCGGACGACGAGCGGCCCCACGAGTTCATCGAGTCCGCCGAGGCCGTCGATGAACGGACGGCGCGAGTCAGCCTCCACGACCCGCTGGTGACCACGTACGCGGTCCGGACCGCCGTCTCCGATCTGGTCGGCGACGAGAGCCGCGGCATCTTCACCAAGCACACCGACGACCAGTGGGCCGAGTGGCACCAGCGACTGCGGGACGGCGACGGGGACGAAGTAGACGCTGTCGTCCAGGAGCTCACGACGACGAACTACCCGTCGCTCGACGAAGTGGTCGGGAACGGACCGTTCGAGGTCGCCGACGTCGGGGACAACCTCGTGATCTTCGAGAAGTACGACGACCATCCGAACGCCGACAACCTCAACTTCGACGAGTGCTCGGTACGCGTGTTCGAAAACGACGATCCGACGCAGCCGTACGCCGCCGGCGAGGTCGACGCCGCGCACATCCAGTTCCCGGTCAAGGACGGGTCCAAGCAGCAGCTCCCCGACGGACACACGCTCGTCAGGGAGAACCTGTCCACTAACCTGCTGTTCACGTTCAACTGCGGGCACGGCGTCGACTACGACACGCCGTTCGCGAGCGCGAACGTCCGCAAGGCGGTCTGTCACGTCTTCGATCGCCAGCAGGCCGTCCAGCTTTTGGAGGGCGTCAACCGCATGTTCGACTGGCCGCCGTGTCGCGTCCCGGGAAGCATCCTGGGAGACGGCTCCCACGAGGCGACGGAGTGGGTTCAGGACTTCACCAAGTACGGGCAAAACGACACCGAGCGCGCCGCGGAACTCCTTCGAGAGGAAGGGTACGAGCGCGACGACAACGGCGAGTGGCTGACGCCGGGCGGCGAGCGGTTCGAGATCGACATCATGAACGGAACGGATCGGAAGGATTTCGGGGTACTCAAACAGAACCTGAACGACTTCGGCATCGCGACGAACCAAGAGCAGGTCGACGACGCGACGTTCGACGAACGTCGGCACGCCGGCGAGTACGACATGATGCCCGACAGATCGTCCGCCAACGGCGTCACCGCGATGTGGGGACTCGACCTCGTTCCCCGCTGGCTCCAGTCGATCGCCCACTTCGAGCTCGAAGCGGAGATCCCGATGCCCGTCGGCGATCCGGACGGCTCCGGCGGAACGAAGACGATCAACATCGAGGAGCACATCCGTCAGTGGCAGGTCACCGGCGACGACGAGTACCACCGAGAGCTGATGTGGTGGTGGAACCAGACGCTCCCGCAGATGGAGGCGATGTTCCAGCCGGACGCCGGCGCCTACAACGCCGATACCTGGAACCTCGACGCGCCGGAGGGGGTCATCGACGGCACCGAGGACGCGCTGTACCTCGTTCCGAAGATGCGGGACGCGACGATGGAGTACAAGGGCTGAAACCGGAGTTCCGCCATCTCGCTCGGCCACGCCGTCGGCCGTCCACGCGGATTCCGGCCGGCTGACGGCGATCGGCGATGAACGCTCCGTTCCGAGCGGCGTCACGCAGGCGACGCGCCGGATCCGATCGCTCGGCCCGTGAAAATACTTCATAGTTAAATATATATATCACCTCCCGACAGTATAGGGTATGCCGAAGGGTAACGACTGGCGGAGTTACGAAACTAGTCGGCGAGACGTCCTCAAATACAGCGCCGCAGGCGGTGCAGCGGCAGTCGCGGGATGTCTCGGTGGTGGTGAGAGCGAGAGTACGGATCGATTCCGAGTGTTCGACCCGGAGACGAGCGGCACGCTCCCCTCGGAGCGTCACTGTAACCCGTGGAACCCGACGCAACGCGGGACGTGGCATCCAGGCGCGCTGATCTTCGATCGGCCCGTGGTGTACAGTCCGTCGGAGGACTCGGTGTATCCGCTGATCGCGACCGAGTGGGTGATGCCCGACGAGACGACCCTCGAGTTCACGTTCAGCGACGAGTGGACCTGGCACGACGGCGATCAGGTCGTCGCCGACGACTGGGTCATGCAGTTGCAGATGGCGCTCGCGATCATGGACTACCAGTCGGAGGACGGCGAGCGGCCCCACCAGTTCATCGAGTCCGCCGAGGCCGTCGACGAACAGACCGCGCGGGTCAGCCTCTACGATCCGCTGTCGACGACGGTCGCGGTCCAGAACGTCGTCGCGGACCTCGTCGGCGACGAGAGCCGCGGCATCTTCACCAAGCACACCGACGACCAGTGGACTGAGTGGCACAGGCGGCTTCAGGAGACCGACGACGGCGAGATGGACGCCCTCCTGGAAGAGCTCACGACGGAGAAATATCCGCGGCTCGAAGACGCGGTCGGAAACGGACCGTTCCAGGTCTCTGACGTCGGGGACAACATCATGGTCTTCGAGAAGTACGAGGATCACCCGAACGCCGACAACATCAACTTCAGCGAGTACTCGCTCCACCTCTACGAGAACAACAACCCGACCCAGCCGTACGCGAACGACGAAATCGACGCCACGCACACGCAGTTCCCGGTCGAGGACGACGTCAAACAGCAACTCCCCGACGAGCACACGCTCATCAAGCAGAGCTTCTCGACGAACAAACTGCTGACCTTCAACTGCGGGTACGACGTCGACTACGACACGCCCCTCGCGAGCGCGAACGTCCGCAAGGCGATCTGTCACGTCTTCGATCGCCAGCAGGTCGTCCAGTTGCTCGAGGGCGTCAACCGCATGTTCGACTGGCCGCCGTGTCGCGTCCCGGGGAACGTATTGGAAAACGAGTCTCACAAGGCGGCGGAGTGGGTTCAGGACTTCACCAAGTACGGGCAAAACGACACCGAACGCGCCGCGGAACTCCTCGAACGAGAAGGCTTCGAGCGCGACGATAACGGCGAGTGGCTGACGCCGGACGGCGAGCGGTTCGAGATCGACATCATGAACGGGACCGAGCGAAAGGACATCGGCGTGCTCAAAAAGAACCTGAACGACTTCGGCATCGCGACGAACCAAGAGCAGGTCGACGACGCGACGTTCGACGAGCGCCGCCAGTCCGGCGAGTACGACATGATGCCCGACGGGTCGTCCGCCAACGGCATCAGGGCGCTCTGGGCGCTTGACCTCGTTCCGAACTGGGTGCAGTCGATCACCCACTTCGAGCCCGAAGCGGAGATCCCGATGCCCGTCGGCGATCCGGACGGCTCCGGCGGAACGAAGACGATCAACATCGAGGAGCACATCCGTCAGTGGCAGGTCACCGGCGACGACGAGTACCACCGAGAGCTGATGTGGTGGTGGAACCAGACGCTCCCGCAGATGGAGGCGATGTTCCAGCCGGACGCCGGCGCCTACAACGCCGCCAACTGGAACCTCGACGCGTCCGACGGCATCATCGACGGCACCGAGGACGCGCTGTACCTCATTCCGAAGATGGACGAGGCGACGATCGAGTACACCGGCAACTGACGCGGCGCCACTCGCCGAGTTCCGGATCCGCGAACGAAGATTTAAGAGCGCTTCTGAGAACCGTTTCGTATGGGATTCCTCAAAGCCGCTTCGCAGCTCGTTCTCGGGGTGAGTATTCTGTTTTTGTTACTGCTGGGTTTCTCGTTTCTCTACCTCGAGCCGGGATCCGGCCCGTACGTCGTGGCAGTGCTAACGCTCGTTCCGATCGTCCTCTCGCTGGGCGCCAGTATCGTGATTCTCTACACCGGGTGGGATCCGTTCTGATCCGCGCCGGCTCCCGTCACCCCTGCCGAATCGACGTTCTGCAGGACTGCTCGGCCGATCGCATCCGTTATGGCACCGGAAGTCGGGCGTTTTCGCACCGACGACGCGATCGTGTCCGTCTCCGTATATGTCCGCGGTCAATGGGAAACCTTGATTACGGCTCATTCTGAAAGAATAGTCATTCAGTATGCTAACGATAGACTGGCGTATCAGGCGATTAGGCCAAGCAGTGTTCACGGTGTGGGCCGTCCTCACCCTGTCCTTCGCGTTAATACGCCTGATGCCGGGAAACATCATGGGCGCGATGATCACCCGAATGGCACAGCAGGGGATCAATCCGGTGAGAGCTCGCGAACTCGTCGAACTCCGCATGACGATCGATCCGGACAAGCCGATTCACATCGCGTACGTCAACTACCTCGCGAATACGCTGCAGGGGGATTTAGGGGAATCGGTGACCTACGCTAAGCCGGTCACGAAGGTTCTCGCGGAGGCGATGCCGTGGACCCTCTTCGTTCTGAGTTGGGCGGTCTTCATCAGCTTCTTTATCGGAATCGCCGTCGGCGCGCTGATGGCCTACTGGGAAGGCGGAAAGCTGGACGTCGGCCTGACGTCCTACGCCGTCTTGATGGGATCGATCCCGTTCTACGTGCTCGCGATTCTCCTGTTGATCTTCCTCTCGTACCGACTGGGCTGGTTCCCGAGCGGCGGCCGGCAACCGACCGGCGTCGACCCCGGGTTCAATCTCCCCTACATCAGCGGCATCGTCGCCCACGCGTCGTTACCGGTGCTGTCCATGCTCGTCGCCTCCGGCGTCGCCTCTCTGGGAATGCGCGGCAACAGTATCCGGGTCCTCGGCGAGGATTACCTCCGCGTCGCCCGCCTTCGAGGCCTGTCGGACATCACGATCTCCACCCAGTACGTCGCCCGCAACGCCGTTCTGCCGATGTACACGACGCTGCTGATCAGTATCGGCGAGATGTTCGGCGGTTCGGTCGTCTTGGAGCACGTGTTCCAGTACCACGGGCTCGGCTGGTACATGTTATCGGCCACGCACCAACGCGACTACCCGCTCATGATGGGCGGCTTCATGGTCATCACGCTGGCGCTCGTCACCGCACTCCTGCTGGCCGATCTGACCTACGGCTACGTCGACCCGCGGGCACGGAGGGCACAATGACTCGAAACGACGATCGAGACCCCGCGGCGGATGACCCGCATGCGGATCTCGAGAGCGCGGTTGGCGACGATCGAGACGAAGCGCTAGAAACCGACGGCGGCGCCGTCAGCACGCCGTTCGAGGTCGTCTCGGAGTACGAGGAGACGAGGCGCGACCGGTACCGGAAACTGTACGACGCGTACGTCTACGCACCGGTCGCCATCGTCTGGCGCGACTGGCGGGCCCGAATCGGGTTCACGATCGTGGTGCTGTACGTGCTGATGGGGACCGTCGGCACGCTGATCGTCGAACCGACGGGCGTAACCGAAGGACCGGCGCTGGTCGCGCCGTTCGAAACCTTGGAGTACCCGCTCGGAACGGACGCGCTCGGGCGCGACCTGTTCGCCCAGACCGTCCACTCGACGTCCACGATCCTCAAGATGGTCGCCTCGGGCGCCGTGTTCACCGTCGGTATCGGAACCACCGTCGGCGCCATCGCCGGCTACAAGGGCGGTATGACCGACACCGTGCTGAGTTCGATCACCGACGTGTTCATCAACATCCCCGGATTCCCGCTCGTGATGGTGCTGGGGCTCATGTTCTCCGACGTGATCCTCGGCAACCCGTACGCGGTCGGGTTGTTGCTCAGCATCGCGGCGTGGGGCGGACTCGCTCGGGCGATTCGGTCCCAGATGCTCACGCTCCGCAGGGAGTCGTTCGTCGAAGCGTCACAAGCGATGGGGATTCCGACGCGCACGATCGTCTTCAAGGAGATCGTTCCCCACCTGATGCCGTTCGTGGTGATCAACCTCACGAACTCCGGCCGGAAGGTCATCTTCGAGGCGGTCGCCCTGTACTACCTCGGCATCCTGCCGTTCGAGAACCTCAACTGGGGGAACATCCTGCAACTCGCCTACGAGGGGAACGCGCACGCCCGACCCGACGCGCTCCACTGGTTCCTCGTTCCCATGTTCGCGATCGTGTTCATCTCGGTCGGGCTGACCCTGCTGGGCCAGTCGCTGGATCGCGTGTTTAACCCCCGCGTTCGGGCGCGACACGAGAAGACGAGCGCCGACACCGCGGGCGCCGACGACGACGAACCAAGTACGACCGACACGATGGGAGGTATCTAACCATGACCGTTTCCGAAACCGGCTACAAACACGACACGACCGTAGACGATCCGATCCTGGAGATCCGGAACACGTCCGTCACGTTCGACATGGAGCGCGGCGAATCCCGCGTCCTCGACGACGTCGACCTGGACATCCAGCGAAACGAGATCCTCGGCGTCGTCGGCGAGAGCGGCAGCGGCAAGTCCATGCTCGCGTCGGCCCTGCTCGACGCGATCGTCGACCCGGGCATCCTCCACGGGGACATCACGTACCGGCCTCCCGACGGAGAGCCGATCGACATCCTCAATCTCGACAAACAGGGGCTCAAGGAGCTCCGCTGGGAGGAAATTTCGATGGTGTTTCAGGGGGCGATGAGCTCGTTCAATCCCGTCCGAAAGATCCGCACCCACTTCGTCGAGACGCTCGACGCCCACGACTACGACATCGATGAGGGCATGGAGCGAGCAAAGGACATTCTCGCGGACCTGTACCTGGATCCCGAGCGCGTCCTCGACTCCTATCCCCACGAACTCTCCGGCGGGATGAAACAGCGGGCGCTGATCGCCTTGAGTCTGGTGTTGGAGCCGGAGGTGCTCGTCATGGACGAGCCGACGGCGGCGCTCGACCTGCTGATGCAGCGGTCGATCATCTCGCTGATCCAGGATGTCAAAGAGGAGTACGACCTGACGATCGTCTTCATCACGCACGACCTGCCGCTGGTCGCGGACATCGCGGACCGGATCGGCGTGCTGTACGCCTTCGAGTTCGTCGAACTCGGCCCGACGGACGAGATCCTCGAGGACGCCGCCCACCCGTACACGCGGTTGCTCTTGAAGTCCACGCCGAACCTTCAGGCGCCGATCGAAACGATGCAGCCGGTCGAGGGAAGCGCGCCGGACCCGGTGAACGTCCCGGCGGGCTGTTCGTTCCACCCGCGGTGTCCGCTCGCGGACGGCGAGTGTCGCGACGTCGATCCCGGACCGTACGAGGTACACGGGAGCCACCACGTCCACTGCCACCACTGGGGGGACGCGCGCGCGAAGATTCCGATGACGCACGACCTCGACGAGCTGGCGGGAGGCGACGGGCCGGCGATGACCGATCCCGGAATGACCCCCTCGCGGTCCGCGTCGGCCGAGCCGGTCGTCTCGCTCGACGACGTCGAAGTACACTTCGAGAAGGAGAAGGGGTTCCTCGACATGTTCGCCGACCCCGAGGTCGTCGAGGCCGTCGACGGCGTCTCGCTCGACATCTACGAGAAGGACGTGGTCGTGCTCGTCGGCGAGTCCGGCTGCGGCAAGACGACGCTCGGCAAGACGACGGTCGGCCTCCAGAAGCCGACCGGCGGGAGCGTCACGTACCGCGGTCACGACATCTGGGACGTCAAAGCGGGCGCCGATGACGGAAGCTCGTGGGGCGAGATCCGCCGATCGCTCCAGATCGTCCACCAGGATCCGGGCAGCGCGCTGAATCCGCACCGTCGAGTCAAGGCGAGCCTCGAAGCGCCGCTCAAGCGCTGGAACGACGAACTCGACGGAAACGACAGGCGACAGCGCATCCTGAGCCTGCTCGAGCACGTCGGGATGTCGCCGGCGGAAGACTACATCGAGCGCTACCCCCACCAGCTCTCGGGCGGCGAGCAACAGCGCGTCGCGATCATCCGGGCGATGCTGATGAACCCCGACGTGATCATGGCCGACGAGCCGGTCAGCGCGCTGGACGTCTCGCTGCGCGTCGAGATGATGGACCTCCTGATCCAGCTTCAGGACACGTTCGACACGTCGTACCTGTTCGTCTCTCACGATCTCTCGAACGCCAGGTACATCGCCGAGAAGACCGGTGGACGGATCGGCGTCGTCTATCTGGGTCGTCTCGTCGAGATCGGACCGCCGGAACAGATCATCCACGACCCACAACACCCCTACACGCAGGCGCTGTGCTGGGCGACGCCGGAGCTGGGCGCTGACAACGACGACGAGTCGCCGATCCGGAAGATCGACATTCCAGACCCGACGAACCCGCCGAGCGGCTGTCGCTATCACACGCGCTGTGCCAAGGCGAGGGAGGTCTGTCGAGCCCAGGATCCGTCCTCGTTCGACGTCCCCGACGGCGAGTTACACGAAGCCGCCTGTTTCCGCGTCGACGACGACCACGAGTACTGGAACAGCGCGTCGATTACGATGGACGACGACCCGATCGCAACGCAAAGCGATTGAGCCGTCTCGAACCCGTCTGCGCACCCCGCCCCCTCACGCCGATCGGCCGGCGGAGTGGCGTCTCGAATCCGTCGATCGCTCTGCCGTCGGGTCGGCGGTCCGAGTCGCGCGATCGCGTCGCGGCTCTGGTCGCCGGGGGTGACTCGTTCAGCAGGGATAATCGAACAGTACGCAGCGGTGATACGAATCGGAAGGGCGCGTTCACGCCATCCGATGGACTTATACCTCATTGGATATATGTGGAATCTATGCCATTGTCAGCCGAGCAGGTACGGACCCGTCTCCGCGGTGTTGCTGTCGGTCTCCTGACGCCGTTCGACGACGACCTCGAAATCGAACACGAGAAGATCGCGGAAAACGCACAGGAGCTATACAGCGCAGGGGTTCGAACGTTCTTGGCGACCGCCAACATCAGCGAGTACCACTCGCTCGCCACCAACGAACGCATCGACGTCGCCGAGACGAGCGTCGATGCGCTTCCATCGGACGCTTGCGTCCTCGCCGGCGTCGGCGGAAGCACGGACGATGCGCGGAATCTGATCCACGCGTACGATCGCATCGGCGTCGACGCGATGATGATCATGCCGCCCGATCACACCTACATCCACGAACAGGGACTGCTTGAGTACTACCGGAGTCTCTCCTCGGCGACGGACACGCCGCTCGTTCCCTACGTCCGCGGATTCGACCCGTCCATCGAGTATCTCGCCAGCCTCACCCGCGTCGAGGGAGTCGTCGGGATCAAGTACGCGCTGAAAGATCCGGTGAAGCTCGGCGCGGGCGTCGCCGCCGGCAGCGACGACGTCGTCTGGGTCGACGGTCTCGCGGAACCGTTTGCCGTCTCCTTCTGGGCCGAGGGCGCGGAGGGCTTCTCCGCGGGCGTCAGTAATTTCCGACCCGAGATCGGCCTCGAACTGTTCGACGCGCTCTCCGACGGCGACTGGGACCGCGCCCGCGAACTCCGGAACATCTGCCTTCCCTACCAGAACTTCCGGGACGAGACCGGACAAGGAAACGAGATCGAGGGCGCGATCAGCGTTTCGGCGGTCAAGAAGGGGCTCGAACTCGCCGGCCTCAACGGCGGAAACGTTCGGGAACCGATCCGACCGCTGGCGTCCGAAGAGGAGCGGAAAGCCGAGGAACTCTACAGCCAACTCGAAGACGACATCGACTCCCTCATCGACTGATCCGTACTCGCAGGCCGAACGGCGACAGAAGCACTACCCCGTTCGTGAGCCACAATTTTGGCAGAGAACCTCGATTCGGGAGCGGACGGTGCGGCGGCAGTCGACGATAACTCGATCGCAACGACCCGCGAGAACTGGTCGAACGGCCGTCGCTTGCAGCCGAACTCGATCGGCAGATCGCGCGTCCGATCGCCGATCGTTGGTTCCCCTATCGGGAACCACAATTGCGCCGATGCACCTTAGTAGCCGTCGGAATCCGAGATCGGGTCCGCAGTACTTCCGCGAATCCCATCGGGAGGGCAACGGGGAAGCGGCCGACACTGGCTATGCATCGCGATGATGCGACGATCGGTGCCGCTCCGTCCGCACGCCGTCGGACGAGCAGCGCCGCCAATCCGGGGCGGATCGGATCGCAATCTGCTATTCACTCCTGGGGAACGAGGGAGTACGGTCCTCGGAGCCGTCGAAAACCGCGGCTTCGGCTGAGCTTCGGTCCCAGCGTGACCGATCGCTAGCGAGACGAACGGCTCCCGATCGCGGGATTCGGCGAACTTTATTACATTCGTACCGATGTAATCGTTCGCGCTGTGTGAACCACCCGCACCGATCGGCGGTCCGAACCTCGGAACGGGAGCGAGCGTCGGACCTTGATACGCGAGCCGAACGGGACATCGTAATCGCGTGAATTTATGGGTCTCCGCCGCGCCAGTCAGAACTCAGGACATGGCTCCGACAGACGACGGCCCGCCGAGACGATCCGGTAGCGACCACCTGTACGACGCCCTCGTCGACGCCGGAATCGACCTCCTCGTCGGCATCCCCGGAACGCAAACGCTCCCGCTCGATCGGACCGTCGATCGCCGGGACGACGTTCGATACGTAATGGCGCGCCACGAGACGGCGATCCCGCACATCGCGTGGGGATACTACGAAGCCGGCGGCGGCGTGGCCGCGACGCTCACCGTCCCCGGGCCCGGCGACACGAACGCGATGCACGGGTTGAAAAACGCGCTCGACGACCGCGTCCCGTTGATCCACGTCGCCGCGGAGGCCGATCCGGACGACAGGGGGAAGGGGCCGATCCACGAGATCGAGCCCGAAACGTTCGATACCGTCGTCAAAGCGAACCACTCGATCGAGCGCCCGGCCGAGTTCCACCGGCTGGTTCGTTCGGGGATCGAAACCGCGCTGACGCCGCCGTACGGGCCGGTCAGGCTGGGCGTTCCGAAGTCCCTCCTCGACGCCGAGTTTCGTTCGCCGCCGGTGACGATCGAGCCGCCGACGAGCCGGTTCGACGGCGACGCCGAATACCGAGCCGCGACGCGCGCGCTCGCCGGCGCCGAGCGGCCGCTCGTCTACCTCGGCGTCGGCGCCCGTCGATCGGGCGATCCGGAGGCGATCCGCGACCTCGTCGAGACGCTCAACGCTCCCATCGTCGCGTCCTACAAGGGGAAAGGGATCTTCCCGGAGGACGATCCACGCTGGCTCGGGGTCACGGGGAGTCACCTCCCGGCGGGCGCGAGACGGGCCCTCGAAGCGGCCGACGTCGTTCTCGCGCTCGGAACTCGGTTCGACGGCGTCACCACCGCCGACTGGTCGCTCCCCTTCGGCGAGACGCTCGTCCACGTCACCCTCGACGCGAGCCGAATTAACGCGTCCTACGAGGCCGACGTTCCGATCGTCGCGAACGTCGCCGACGCGGTCGACCGCTTGCACCGTCGCCTCCGGTCCGAACCTCGCCCCGATACCGCCTGGGACGGGGCGGTCGTCGGCGATCGCGTTCGGCGGGAGTACGACGATCGCCTCCGTGCCCGCGGGCTCCTCGAGGACGAGACACCGATCGCGACGGCCGGCGCGCTTCGGACGCTCCGGGATGCGTTACCGGCGGAAACGGTCGTAACGACCGACATCGGCGGCTTCCGGCTCTGGGCCAAACAGACCTTCGAGACGTACGAACCCGAGACGTACGTCACCGCCGGCTCGTGGGCGGGAATGGGTGTCGGGATCCCCGCCGCGATCGGCGCGAGCCTCGCGTCGCCGGATCGGCCGGTCGTCGCGCTGACGGGCGACGGCGGCGCCATGATGTGTCTGCAGGAGCTCCACACGGCGGTCGAACACGAGATCGACGTGATCGCGATCGTCTTCAACAATCAGGACTACGGGATCATCAGCAAGTCCCCGGAGATCGATCGGTACGCCGAGGGGCATCGGTTCGACTGGTCGTCGCCCGAGTTCGCAACCGTCGCGGGGGGCTTCGGCTGTCGGGGCGAGACGGTACGAACGCTTGCGGGTCTCGCGGACGCGATCGACATCGCGGTGGCGCGCGCGGACGGCCCCGAACTGATCGACGTTCGCATCGATCCGGACGAGCCGACGGCCCCCTCCGCCGGGGACTACGATACCGACGTCTCGTTCTAGGTCGTGCGCTGTTCGCCGCTCGCGAAAGGCGACGTCTCGCGAATCGGCGCAATCGGATACCCGACGGTTCCCGGCACAGTTATCAGATTTCAATATTGCCAATACATTGGAAAGTTCGCACCGAACGGGGGCAATCTCCCGGCTAGAACTGAGCGGACAAACGCAGAATCACAGTCGAGGATCCACTCCGATCGTCTCGCGCCGCGATCGGCGAATTTGCAATTCGACTCGGCGATCGGTGCTACTGTTGCTGTCCACCTGCTTGTCCGAAACGGACGATCCACCCCTATCAAATCACATCCAACGCGGATTAGCAATTACCGACATGCTTCTCAGCGAGCGAGAACGGAGCGCGACGGCGTTGCATTCTGTTACGATTCCGTGCCCGAATTCAAAGCTGTACGTCCCGCCGCGAGTTTCGATTCCGACGCGAAAAGCGCGGTACTCGGAACGCTGCTGAATATATAGTTTAGACATCATATTCATATACTTATCAACTATCCACTATTGGAGAAACGGCCCGGAAACCGTTGTAGTGTTCTATCAAAGCTAAACCTGAATCCAGTTCCGTCCAAGGGACGATATTCCTCCCGGCACCGATCGCGCCGATCACGTTCCATGCGAACGGACTCTCACCTTGCGTCGAGGTCCAGGGGTGGTAGTGGTCGGAGATCATCGCGTACTCGAATGCCGACCGATCGGCGAGGGTGGCGTACTCGACGAGGTCGTTCGGACCGTGCTCGTCGCGGATGAGTTTGTAGCCGAGTTCGGTCACGTGTAGAACGCGCGACCACGGTCGGATCCTTAGCGTGTGCCCTTACAATCGCGACACATCGTGGAGCCGTTGTATCGAGACCTCGGCACGCGACTCCGCAAGCGGGTAGTCCGACGACTTTGCGGGCGATCGCCGGTCACGAGCGCACGTCGCCGGCTCCAGTGGGTGCTGGTGGGACGGATCTTCGGCACCTTCGCGGCGGGCATCGACGCGCATCCGGCTTCAGCGTCGAGCTCGACGGTGCTGATCCGGATCGACGAAACGGATATCGTCTACTGTCGCGTTACGTAGTGTGTGAGCAATAATCGCGCGGACGAACCAGCCGGAAAACTCGTCGTGGGAACGTTTCTGACGCTCGACGGCGTGATGCAGGCGCCCGGCGGCCCCGACGAGGACCGCGACGGTGGATTCGAACAGGGCGGGTGGTCGGTCAATTACTGGGACGAGCGGATGGGTGCGGTTATGGACGACCAGTTCGCCGAGGCCGACGCGCTGTTGCTCGGCCGGAAGACGTACGAGATCTTCGCCGCACACTGGCCTAACGTCGAGACGGAGGACGATCCCGTGGCGGCGAAATTAAATAGCATGCCCAAATACGTCGCCTCCAGGACCCTCGACGAGGTTGAGTGGAACAACTCGACGTTGCTCTCTGGAACCGTCGAGGAAGCCGTCGCGGATCTCAAGAGCGATCGCAGGGACGTGATCTCCGTGCAGGGAAGCCACGACCTGATTCAGACGCTGCTCGCGCACGATCTCGTCGACGAGTTCTGGCTGTGGATCTTCCCCCTGGTCGTCGGGGACGGAAAGCGGTTGTTCGGCGATGGGACGATTCCCGCGGCCCTCGAGCTGACGGATGCCGAAACGTCGAGCACTGGGGTCCAAATGCTTCGATACGATCGAGCGGGGGAGATCGAGTACGACTCGTTCGCGTTGGACGATGCGGCGGAGTGAATCCCGGTGTTTTCGCGGCTCAGTGTATCGATCGTTGTTCTTCGTTACGAGACTAATGCTGAACGCGGTGTTACGTATAAGTGATGTAGAGAGCAGACAGGATCTGCCTATCGATTTAGAAGGCGGTCAACTGTTGTCCCGAACACCGCTAATAAAACAAGGGTCACTGCAACTTGACCCAGCGTACCGAGTGTGAGGAGGTCAGTTGCAATTACACCGAAAAGGACGGCAACGGCGGCTGTGATTGAAGCAATCCAAGTTGGGAGGGTGCCCGAGAATGTAACGGTATCCATGGTTGATTCTCGGATGCGAGTTTGTCGTGACGAGGATTATATCTTCTGGGTGGACGGATGGTGCGACAACAGGAATGATATGTGCGCATCTCTATATACCGATCGTCGTCCTCTATCACGTGCTGGTGCGAGTGAATGGTGTGTCCGTACAGGCGAAAGGCAGGGGAGGGGTGATCGACCACTACGAAAGTTCTATCTCACTCATGGAGACAACAGTAGTACGATGACCGTGACACGGATCACGAGACGGCGGGCAGTCCTCAGCGTTGTCGGTCTTACACCGCTGCTCGGTAGCGGTTGTCTCGACAATCCCCTTGCTGAAGACGATCACGAACACGAACACGATGATCCGCCGTGGGAATGGGGCGGTCTGTACGAACTCCGGTCGGGGATGTACACGTACACGTACTACGAGGGGCCCGATCCCGAGATGCACCTCGCGGTCGTCCCGACGGACGAGAGCGGCGATCACGGCCTCTTCCACGCGGGAGAAACAGCGACGGGACTATTCGAGGAAGACGAGGCGGGGACGGTGGTCGCTGACGGTGACGCCGTACAACCCTCGTCCGATACGCTGTATCGCGTGGACTTCGAGCCGAGCGGCGAAACGACGATCGAACTCCGCGTCGCGTCCGATGGCTTCTACTCGATTTTCACCGCACACGTCCCCGAGGAGTTCGAGGCAGAACTTCGATCCGAGGCTGACGACGAAGTAACGCCGATTGTAACGGAACTCCACTCGAGCCACAGCCACGGAAACGAGAGCCACGATCACGACCACTGACGAGCCAGCAGTTCATTCGGCCGGTTCGCATCGCTACGTGCCGATCGTCGTTCTCCGTCGCCGACTGGTGCGAGTGAAGGCGTGGTCCACACGGAGAAGTCGTTCATCTTTTCGCCTGTCGTACAACTCACCACTATTTGCCCTGAAAATACGCACGTTGTCTGCAGCACGACGTTGGTAGCGTTATCAGTAGCCGATAGAAGTACCCGGAGTAGGCCCGATAGCTTGCTCATCAAACTCGTGGGGGAGCGACGCGGTTCGTTCGGCCGCTGAGTAATCGATATGTCGATCGCTATCGCCCTTCTCTGGGCTTCTTGGGCGCTTGGTTCTTCCGAAAGAGAATCGTTCGTATCCGATCGCTGCTGCTCTGAGAGCGGTCTCGGTCGACGTCGTAGCGGATCGCCTGGAAGATTTGCTCGTGAAGCGTGTCAACCGGTAGTTCTGCACGGAATGACAGCCACTCGGGAGTCGCACAGTCGTCGTACAGGTCGATTACGGTGGCGTAGTACCGCTCGTCGACCGCCCGATCGACGGCGTCCATCCGCGCCTGGACCGTGGTGAGGTCAGCGTCCAAGTAAATCGTCCGCCACGGTTGGGGAAGGAGATGCGAGAGTGGGATACCCGCCGATCCATACACGTCATAGAAGAACTGGTGGTAGTACCGATCGAACACCACTATTTGCCGCTTGTTGCGACCCCGGACGGAAACGATCCCGATCGTGAGCAACGCGAACCAAACGCTAACGAGACCGAACAGCGCTCGTCGAACGAGGTAGAACGGGCCGTGTCCCGGCGCTTGGGTGCGCGTTTTCCGCGGCCCGAGACGTCTCCGAAGTCGGTCTGCACAGGGGACGGTGTCGGAAAGATAGTACAGGGCGTGGACGTACTGCGCATCGTAGCCGGTCGCCTGCAGACGCTCGACGAGGAGTTTTGCTTGCGTGGTTTTGCCGCTTCCATCCGGCCCGACGATGGCGACCGTGCGTGGTAGCTGTGGCATTCGGTGAGAATCCTATAACCGTTCGCATCGGACGAACATATCCCTTCCTCCGACGTCGGAGTGCGACCCAGTGCTCCGTGCGTATCCCGCTGCAACGATCGCCGCACTTCGTTACAGAGTGATGTGAGTGAATACTGCGTTCCGTTCAGGCCAAGCAGGAAACAGTTCAGCAGTCGATCTAACTGAAATCTGTCAAGATTGCCGTGCTGAATACAGAAGGTGTATTCAGCAAGTGTATTCTGTGAACTCACTATTACAGCGGTCGCGTGGTTACTCTGTCCGAAGGTTGTTCAGGAAGTATCTTTGCGACGGAAACGGTGAACGATTTCATCGCCAAGAGTCAGCAGAGCCAACCCTATGACCGCAAAGATGAGTAGCCACGATAATTGAGCGACCGCCTGTGATTCAGTTGTGATTGCGATGAGATGGGAGGCGGTCAAGGCCACGAGTCCGAGCAGGAGAGCCTTTGCGGGGAGGCGCATACGTATTGTTCCTTGAGAAAGGCAATAAAACCCTCACACCGTGCGTAGATTCTCTGTCCGTAACTACGTCTGACCGATACGCGCTCTGTATTCAGCACGGCTCTACTATCACTACCGTTAGTTGATAGAAGGAACCGTGTTAGGTTCGCATCTCTACGTACCGATCGCCGCGTTGTCACAGTCTACTGCGAGTGACCGGTTTCCGACCGGATCTACCGGATTCGCGCAGTCGGCGACGTCCTCGGAGTCACCCGTCGCCTTCGCCGATCGAGCTGTCGCCGTGCGCCACCGATGACCATCGCGTTCTGGTGCCAACCTTATCGACGCTACCAAGCCGGATAGAATTCTCGATGGGATGGTCGGCGTGTGGGGTCAACAGGACGACCAGTACGACGTGACGATTCGGGCCTCGGCTCGATGGAGGATTCGACTGACCACCGATTTGTGAACCTTCAGAATCGACGCGAGATCCGTCACCGTGCACGATCGAGGTGACTCGTAGTATCCGTGTTCGATCGCTAATTCGACGACTTCCCGCTGCCGATCGGTGAGTAAGTCCCGCGCGTCGGTCGTCGCGGATACCTGGACGAGCTCGTACGCGATCCCCGCCGCCTCGAGTTCGTCGCGAAACGCGGGCAGTTGGTTCTTGGACGCGGTAAGATCGCCGATAAGCCACCCGTCTTCGAGCCGTAACGGGAACGAGGGCACGATCCCCGACTCCGCCATCGCGCCGTGGGGGTCGGGAATCGGGGTGTTCGCTTCGAACAGGATGGACCGCTCCGTCGCGTGTCTGAGTTCGACGGCTGTCAGTTCGGGTATCTCCGCTATCGTCTCGGTAAGCGACGGGAGCTCGATCGCAGACGTTTCGACGAGTACTCTGAGCTTCCCGTCGGTCGGCCACGCGCTCCGGACTTCGAACCGGACGTCGGGATGCGACTTCGACAGCGCGATCAGCGCCTCGTTGGACTTGAGTTTCAGTGTCGCCCGTGGCATCGTTCCGATCGATCGCGTCTTATTCGCTCGTCGGGTCCACTCCCAATTGGTTCAAGAGCCCGAGTTGGTCGCTCTGGGTCCACGTTTCGATGAGTTTCCCGTGCTCGAAGCGATTGATTTCGATGGCCGGGAGTTCGACCCGCCGTCCGGTCGGTTCCACGCCGAACGTCGTTCCCCGATGCATGCCCGTCATCGTCCACCGGAGCGCGACCGTCTCACCGGCGGCGACCGTGTCCTCTATCGCGAACGCCATATCGGGAAAGACGGCTCGCGCTCCGCTCGCGAGCGCCTTGTACAACTCGGGCCCCCGAAGTTCCGCTGCCAGCTCGCGATCGTGGATGACGTACTCCTCGTGTACGAGTTCGTCCGCCGTATTCGGATCCGTTCCGTTCCAGACGTCTTCGTACAACCGCTCCAGCGCGTCCGCGGGCGTTTCCATGTCGTACGGTATCGCTGCGATCGGGGGTACGTGTTGCGGTCAACATGTTGCTGTCGGCGTGTCGGCAGCGGGCACCGATCCGCCACGGGATGGACTCGTGCTCTGGGTGAATACTCGTAGATATAGTTCACTGGCGATCGCTGTCACGGACGCACATCACTCAGCGCGGTTACGCGTCCTCCGGAGACGCTCACGAAGATGGCATCCGGAGTCGCGACGATTTCCCCGGTACCGTCCGTCTCGACGTCCCACTGTGGTGTTCCGTCGGCTTGTCCGAGTGCCGTTAGGGTCCTCCCGTCGTAGATGAGCACCTGATCGCCGGCGATCGTCGGAGGACGGTCCGCCTTCGCGGAGAGGTCGACGGACGAGCGGTCTCGAGAAACGCACCCGGCGAGTCCAACGCCGGCCTGCCGGACAGTGCGAGTACGCGGCGGCGCGTGTGGGAGGGCATTTTCTCATCCGCCATCATGATGTCTAATTACTACTTCGCTTCTCAACGCAGCTACCTGGTGAGCAGATGAGACCGGACATGGGAACGCTTCCGAACGTCCGCTTCACGGGAGAAGCTGACGCAGTATTAGAAACGGCTTCGATTCGCCCTTCCGGAACTTCCGATCGCGGCTGCTGAGGTGCGCGCTGCTGGCGCCAGCGGATCCGAACGATGCCCGCCGACGGTCGCTCCCGTTACGCCCGGAACGGTTGGTGGTTACGTCCCGCCGACGCCGAGGTACTGCTCCTGAACCGAGTCGTCGGCCTCCAACTCGTCGACCGAGCCCTCGTAGACGATCTTCCCCTGATCGAGAACGTAGACCCGATCCGCCACCTCGAGGACGGTGTTTAGATTCTGTTCGACCAGCAGGATCGGAATCCCTCGCTGTTTGATCGACTCGATCGTTTCGATTACGTCTTGGACGATTTGCGGCGCGAGCCCCTCGGTCGGCTCGTCCAGCAGCAACAAGTCCGTCTTGCTCACCAGCGCGCGCCCGATCGCCAGCATTTGCTGCTCGCCGCCGCTCAATTTCGACGCCTTCAGGCTTTGCCGTTCCGCGAGTCGAGGCATCCAGTCGAGTATCTCGTCGATCGTCATGATCCCGCCGTTGTCCTCGATCGCGCCCATCTGAAGGTTTTCGTGGACCGTCAGATCCGGAAACATCGCCCGTTCTTCGGGAACGAAACTGATGCCGCGGGTGCTGATCTCGTAGTCCGGACGATCGGTGATATCCGCTCCTTCGAACTTGATCGTTCCCTCGCGCGGCGTGAGGACGCCCGCGATCGACCGCAGCGTCGTCGTCTTTCCGGCGCCGTTTCGACCGAGTAAGCCGACGACCTCGCCGTCTCGAACGTTCAGAGAGGCGCCTCGGAGGACGAGTCCGGAACCGTACGACGAGCTGATCTCGTCCACTGACAGTATCGGTTCGGCGGTCATCCGATTAGTCCTCCCCCGTACCGATGTACGCTTCTTGAACCGATTCGTTCGACCGGATCGCCTCCGGGTCGCCCTCCGCTAAGACTCCCCCTCTGTGTAGCACCGTAATTCGATCTGATATCTCCATTACCATTTCTATATCGTGTTCGATCACGATCAGTTTTATATCTCGCTCCTCGGCGATCCGCTGTATCATTCGCACCATGGCTCTCGATTCCTGCTTTCCCATTCCGGCCGCCGGTTCGTCGAGAAGGACGAGGTCCGGTTCGACGGCGATCGCGAGACCGATCTCGAGTTTTCGCTGGTCGCCGTGGCTGAGCGCGTCCGCTCGCGTCTCGGCGAACTCGTCCAACTCCAGTTCGGCCATGAGGTGCTCCGCCTTTCGAACCGGGGTCGAGAGCGAATCGGCTTCGGCCCAGAAAGAATTCCGCCGATCGTCGAGGGATTGCGTCGCTATCTGTAGGTTTTCCTCTACAGTTAATCCCTCAAATAAATCATTTATTTGAAAAGATCGGCTGACGCCCTTTCGGACGATCTTCCGGGGCGCGAGCCCGGTGATGTTCTCGCCCCGGTAGTGGATTTCCCCCGCTGTCGGGGAAAGGTATCCGGTCAACAGGTGGAACAGGGTCGATTTTCCCGCGCCGTTCGGGCCGATGACCGCGTGGATCCCGTCGCGCTCGATGTCGAGATCGACGCCGTCTACGGCCGTCAGTTCGCCGAATTTTTTCGTGAGGTTGTGTGTCTCGAGCATGCTTATCGTTCAGGTTTCGCGGAGTCGCCGTCGCCGTCGGAGGCGATCTCCGCGTTTCGGTCGACCAACGGATTCCGATCGCCGGAGACGAGCTCTTGAGCGATGTAGTAGAAGCTAACGAGACCTCGCGGAGCAAAGAGCACGATCACGATCATAATCAACCCGAGGATCAGCCGCCAGTGGTCGAAGTAGATCGTCAGTATCTGATCCAGGCCGATCAGCACGGCGCCGCCGATAATCGGTCCGAAGAGCGTCCCGACGCCGCCGAGGATCATCGCGAACAGCGCGTCGCCGGAGACGATCCAGACGAGCGTCTCCGGGCTGGTAAACGTCTGGTGGGTGACGAACAGCGCACCGGCGACGCCGCCGATCGCGCCCGAAATTGCGAAAATTCGCCGTTTCGCCTTGTTGGTGTCGTAGCCGAGGAAGGCGGCCCGCCGTTCGCTTTCGCGGATCGCCTTCAGCTGCAGCCCGAACGGGGAGTACATGATCCGCTTTGCGAAGTAGTACAGCCCGACGAGAAGCGCGAGCGAGACGTAGTAGAACGTGAGCGTCTCGGACACGTCGATAACGCCGACCAGCTCGACGCGGTCGATGGCGAGGCCGTTGCTGCCGCCGGTGAAATCGGACCACGTCACCGAAAGCTCGTACAGCATCTGGGCGACCGCGAACGTGACGACGGCGAAGTACAGACCCGACAGCCTCGCCGAGACTGCACCGACCAGCCACGCGACGATTCCGGCGAAGAGCATGGCGAGTACGAGCCCCAGGAGGAACGAATTGGTGACGTGTATCGTACCCAACGCGACCGCGTACCCCCCGATCCCGTAGAACGCCGCGTGGCCGAACGATATCAACCCCGTGTATCCGGTCACGGTGTCGAGACTGAGCGCAAGGATGCCCCACACGAACATGAGCGCGACCAGGCCCACGCCGTACATGCTCATGAAGGTGTTCAGGCCGACGAACGGCAGGAGCAACAGGACGAACAACGCGGAGAGCACCTTGCGATCGGTGAGGTTCACCGGCGGAATCGTCTCGTCGTAGGATAGCTTCGCGGATTGATCGCGTATCTCGTACGCGCCGAGTATCCCCTCGGGCTTCAACAGGAGTACGGCGAGCAGCAGGATGTAAAACACGAATCCCGACAACTCCGGGACGAACGTGTTCGCTGCGGTTTGGGCGAGGCCGACGATGATCCCGGCGACGATCGACCCCCCGAAACTCCCCAGGCCGCCGATGGCGACGATAACGAACGCGACGATGAGCGCTCCGTTGCCCATCTCCGGGTTGACGCTCAGAAACGGCGCGGCCAACACGCCGGCGATCGCGGCCAGGAGGGTTCCCAGCCCGAAGACGAGGGTGTAGTACTTCGAGATGTCGACGCCCATGAGCCGCACCGTTCCCTGATCCTGAGCCCCCGCACGGACGATCAGCCCGAAGTCGGAATACCTGAACAGGAGCCACGTGGCCAGGGCGACGACCGCACCCGCAACTATCGTGAAGAGTCGATATCGGGGATACATGATCGGGCCGACGGTCGCCGCGCCGCTGAGCGCGTCCGGGGTCTGGAAGAACTGCGTTCCCGTTCCCCAGACGATTTCGACGAGATCGGTGACCACTAGCAACACGCCGAAGGTTATCAACACGTGATACAGCGGCGATCGATCGTAGATGTGGTGAAGCGTGAGCCGTTCGATTAGTACTCCGATCCCCGCGACGGCCAGCGGTGCCAGGAAGAGCGCCAGGAAGAAACTGCCCGTCGCGTCGACGACGGTCAAGGCGAGATAGGCGCCCAGCATATAGAAGATACCGTGTGCGAAGTTGAGCACGTCGGTGATGCCGAAAATGACCGCGAATCCCGACGCGATCAGGATATACAGCATGCTCAGCGCGAGGCCGTTCAGAATCAGGAACGCCAGCCGCTCCGTACTTATTCCGATCGCCAGTACGTGGACATCCGGTATCATAGTGACAGAGTGTGCATAGTCGGCATGGACGCTACAGCGAGGGCATCTCGCAGCCGGTCTCGCCGCAGTCTCGAGTGATTTCTTCGGCCGGCCGTTCGGCGACGATCTCCTGTCCGGGCCAGTCGTACTGATCCGGCTCCGTGATCCGCCCGATGAAGCCGTCTCGAAGGGCCTGGTGATCGCACTCTCGCAGGGTCGTCGATCCCATCGGCTCGTCGCTCTCGAGACCCTCCAGCGCCGAAACGATCGCGGCCGTTTCGAGGGATCCCGCTTCGTCGGCGGCCTGGGCGTACAACCGAAGGCTGGTCCACATTACCAGGGCGTGGTCCGTCGGCGGCTCGTCGTGCGTGTTCGTGTACTGATCGACCAGCGTCTGGTTGGCCTCGCTGTCGTAGGCGGGATCGTATCGGATCGTGGTGTACGTATCGACGGCCGAACTTCCGGCGCCCTGGCGGAGCGGGAGGTACGTGTTCGTCGTGCTCATGATGTCCTGCTGGAGACCGAACTGTTCGGCCTGGCTGAGGAAGTTCACGGCGTCGCTCCCGCTGAAGCCCTGCAGCACCCAGTCCGCATCCGACGCCTGGATCTCGCTCAGGGTCGCCGAGAAGTCGTCGTGTCCGAGCGGGGTCTGCGTTTCGTTGACGATCGTGTAGTCCATCCCGGACGCCTCGAAGGCGCGTTTCCACTCCCGCCGGATGGATTGTCCGAACGCGTAGTCCGCGATGTGGATCCAGACGTTTTCGCCGAGATTCTCGATGGACCACGCCGCGCCCGTCCGCGCGATTTGAGCGTCGGAATACTGGTATCGGAACGTCGTCGGTCGACACTCGCTCCCCGTCAGCTCTTCGGGGCCGCCGTACGCGAAATACGGAACGCCGGCGTCGGCGGCGTAATCGGAGATGGACAGGTTCACGGCGCCGGAGACGCCGCCGATCAGCACGTCGACCTCGTTCGTTTTGACGTGCCGTCTGGCCATATCCCGACCCTGACCCGGATCTCCTTCGGTGTCCTCGACGAATCGGACGACTTCCCGGTCGAGAATCCCGCCGAGATCGTTGTTCACGTGATTTACGGCCACCTCGGATCCCATGTCTTGGGCGTCGCCCAAGGCCGCGAACGGCCCGGTGAACGGGTGTAAGTAGCCCACTCTCACGGCGTTCTCGTCTACTTCGTCGGGGTCGGGGTTGTTCGTGCCGTCGCCGCCGTCCCCGTCGTCACCATTTCCCCCGCCCGTACAGCCGGAGAGTGACGCCATCGCGACGATTCCGGTGGCGCCGGCTCCGGTTCGTTTCAGAACGGCCCGTCTACTAGGATTGTCACTGCTTACCATATCCCACATATGAGAGTTATACTATATAAATGTTCTTTCATCTAGTTTTCAAAAGTGAAAGACTAGGTTGCGATCGTCTGTACGATCGGGTTCGATACTCGCCGCGGAATACCCTAGCGCTTCTCGTTGGCCTCGGCGAGGAGCAGTACGGCCCCGCCGAGAAGGGCCGCGTTCTTGAGGAAGTTGATTTTGTTCGCGGCCCGCTCTCCGCCCTCCATGTTCCAAAAGTCGTGAATCTTCGGGGTCGTTCCGAGGAAGAAGCCGATAACGGCGACGGCGGACGCCCGCGGATATTTCCAGAGGAGGATACCGACGTTCGCCGCGAGAAGCACCGCGGTAACGGCCGGCACAAGCAGTTCCGGCATCGGGACGCCCTTCGATCGGGCGATCTCGACGCGCTTCTCGTTGTTTTTGAAGCCGTCGATCGCCATGTAGGCGAGTACGCCGCTGTAAAACGCTCGACCGAGCGGAGACGGTGGATCGCGATCCGTGGACGAATCAGTCATGGGACACCACGTGTACTGTTCCGGCTTGCGTGCTGAGTACTACCATCCTTCGCTGAGAAATTGCGGTACGCCGCATATATTTGTATCGAATACCCGGTCAGACGCCGCCTCGACCGCTCCGTTCCTGCTTCCCGATCGGCAGACCGCCGCACAGGCGACGGGGCGGCAAGCAGTCATTCCCAGCACGAACCCGCGTCGACGTTGATATCCTGTCCGCTGATGTGACGGGCGTCCTCGCTGGCGAGGAACGCGGCCAGGTCCGCGGTGTCGCGCTCCTCGATAAGGGCGCCGAGAGCTGCGTTCCCGGTGAACAATCGTTCTTTCGTCTCCTCGAACGAGAGGCCTAATTTCTCGGACTGCTCCGAAATGGATCGCTCGATGCGCTTCCCCCGGGTCGCTCCCGGACAGATCGCGTTCACGGTGATCCCGTCGTCGCCGAGATCCAGCGCGAGCGATCGGGTCAGGGCGATGACGGCCATCTTCGAGGCGTTGTACGGCGCCCGACTCGGGATGACGTCCTTCGCGGCGGTCGACGAGACGTTGATGATCCGTCCGCGAGGACTCTCCCGGAGGTGCGGGACGGCCGCCCGCACGGTGCGGACCTGCCCCAGGAGATTCACGTCGAGCGTCCGCTCCCACTCCTCGATCGGCGTGTCTTCGATCGGCGCCGTCGGCCCCGCGATACCCGCGTTGTTGACGAGGCAGTCGAGCCCGCCGAACGTTTCGACGGTCTCCTCGATCGACCTCGCAACCGAGTCGGAATCGGTCACGTCCGTTTCGACGGCGAGCACTCGATCGGCGTCGTCGACGAGGTCGACCGTCTCGTCGATCCCGTCGCTTCGGGCTGCAACGGCGACGTTCGCCCCGCGATCGGCGAACGTGAGCGCGATCTGTCGGCCGATGTTCTGGCTCGCGCCCGTAACGAAGGCTGTCGTTCCGTCCAACATGAATTCGGGTTGCGCAACCACGCTCTTAAGCGTTCCTGCCGGGCGTTCACGCGATTCCCGACGCGTCGCTGCGCGGCCGGCCGGTATCGACCGCCACACTCGACGAGAAGCCGCGCTCAGATGATGATTTGGTCGAGGAACGCAGCCCCTTTTTCTATCCCTCCGTGAAGATCCTCGGGCGTGTTGAGCTGTTGGATGCTCACCGGACCGTCGTACCCGACCAGATCGAGGGTGCTGATGATGTCGCGCCAGGTTTCCTCGCCGTGCCCGTAGCCGACCGGACAGAACGACCAGGATCGGTCGAGCGCGTCGTCCAGCGGCGTCATGTCCCACGTTCCCTTCACCGCGAGGTTCGAGTCGTTCCGCCTGACGTCGGAGGCCTCGACGTGGAAAATCGCGTCGTCCTCGGCGAGGTAGCGGACCGATTCGACGGGGTCGATCTCCTGGAGCCACAGGTGGCCCGGATCCAGGTACCCGCCGATCCGCTCGTGGGTTTCGCGTCGCAACGTCCGCATCGTCGCCGGGCTGTTGACGAGCGTGTTCACGTGGATCTCGATCGCGACGTCGATGCCGTAGCCGTCCGCGTACTCGCCGAGTTCCTCCCAGTACGGGATCGCGACGTCCTCCCACTGGTACTCGTAGTACTCGTGTTGCCGCCCCGGCGGCACGGGCGTCGCGATCCAGTTCGGCGATCGATCGTCCGGCGTGGCGCCGGGAAGCCCCGAGAAGGACGAGACGACGTCGACGCCGAGCTGGTCTGCAAGCCGGATCGTCTTCCGGAGCCGCTCGTCGGCCTCGTCGGCCCGTTCGTCGACGGGGTGGAGCGGATTGTACCCGGTCGCCCCTAGCATGCTGATCGTCACGTCCCGTTCGGCGACGGTTTCGAGCAGGATCTCTTGCTTTTCCGGATCGTCGAGGTAGTCGTCGGGTTCGCACCGCCAGTCGATACTCTCGACGCCGAGATCGGCGAGGAACTCGACCGTCGATTCCAGTGGCTCGTCGAACGGAAGCGTCTGTACTGCGAGGTGCATGCCATCACGTGGCGTGCGATTCGTTATAAAACTATAGGAGCGACGGGACGGCGTCGCGAGTTAGACCGGTTCGATGCGGCTGATATTCGCGTCGATCCGTCCGACCGTTTCGTAGTCGCCGTCGCCAGTTCGCCGCATGAGACGGCCCCGGACGTCGTCGCGCTGATCGGGAACGTCGAACAGCCCGGACCCGCAGATCACGTCGCCGCCGTAGACGGCCCACGTTTCGACGACTTCGTGCGGTTCGCCGGGGAAGGAGACGCGCTCGAAGTCCCGGCCGAAGTTCGTCGACTCGAACAGCGCCGCCTCGTGGTCGTCGTTCACCCACGCCGGCGGCGCCTCTTCCCCGCCGCAGAAGAACACCGTCCCGTCGTGGACGAACACGCGCCTGATGTACGAGAAGTCGTTCCCCGTATCGATTCGCGTCCACGATTCGCCGGCATCGGTCGTTCGGTAGAGGCCGCCTTCGCCGACGGCGTGACCGAGGCCGAGGTTTTCCAGGTCGTGGTCGAGGTAGCCGGTCGCAGCGAGCCACACGTCCTCGGAAACCGGGAGGATCTGGTGAATGTCGTCGATGATCGTGTCGCGACGATCGATCCACGTTCGCCCCGCGTCGACGCTGAGGTGGACGCCGCCCGCTTCGACGCCGGCGATGAGCCGTTCCGGACGGCCGGGCACGCATTCGAGCGCTCGTAGCCGCGCGTAGTGGGGATCGATCGGTGATTCCCAGCGCCCTCGAGACGGAAGGTCTCGGAATCCCCTGAGTTCGGTCCACGTCTCGCCGTCGTCGACCGAGCGGTACACGTACGGATCGTTCGTTCCGGCGTACAGCGTCCCGTCGGCGGTCGCCAGGATCGACCAGACCTCGCTCTCGCCGGCGTGCCAGAAGCGGTCCCCCAGCGGAACGCCGAGGACCGCCCACGTCTCGCCGCCGTCGAGGGAGCGGTACGCGCCGGTCGACGACGCGACGAACACGCCGTCCGTGTGGTCGAACGTTCTCACCGCGGTTACGGTGCCGCAGTCGAGCACCCGCTCCGGGTCTCCGTCTTCGAACGGAATCGCGTCGACGCGGTACAGTCCGGTATCCGTTCCGATCAGCAGCGTCATACCGTCCATGTGAACACGACCCATAATAAGTTTTAGCTATCCGAAAAGTGCTAAGTGCCCCTCTCGCTAATAACGGACTCGACGGCGAGATCGGCCGCGCCGGCCGTTCGGACGCCGTAGATCTTCGAACCCATGACACCGACACCGCCAACGAAGCGCCCGACCGACGCCGCATACCTCGACGACGAACCGTTCGACCCGCCGACGGAGCTTCTCAACCAACCCTGGATCGACGTCCACAATCACGCCCACACGCTCTCCTGGGACGACCGAGAGCGGTACGCCCTCTCCGGCTGTGAGGCGATGGTGATGGTCGCCTCCGGCTACCACTGGACGCCGTACAAGCCGGTCAGGGCGGCGGACGTCCGCTTCCTCTGGGACGACGCGATCAACCGACGCGCGGCGATCGAACGCAACCACTTCTTCGAGGCCAAACTCGGCCTCGGTATCCATACGGGCGTTCGCATCGAGAACCCGGACGAGTTGCTCGACGCGATGGACGACTACTGCGCGCTTGACGAGGTCGTGGCGATCGGCGAGACCGGCGTCACGCCGTCCCAGCACGTCAGCGCCTGGGACGTGGACCAACAGCGAGCGATCGTGCAGGCGCAGATGGAACTCGCGGACGATCACGACCTGCCGGTTATCCTGCATACCCCGAATCGATCGAGCGAGTCGAGACGATCGTATCGAGCGGACGTCCAGATCCCCGGCTACGAGAAAAACACCGGCCTCGGTCAGGAACCCGTGATCACCGGTGATAACCCCGCGCTCGAGGCGGTGAAGATCGACGTCGAAGCGATGCGCGACGCGGGGCTGGACGACGAGCGAGTCGTCGCCTCGCACGCGGATCGGAACAATACCGACTATCTCATGGCGGAGACGGAGTGCTACCTGAGTTATACCATCGGCCACTCGTGGCTGATCGGCGTTACCGCCGCGGACGTCGCCGACGCGATCGACGAGTACGGGCCGGAGCGGATCATGATCGACACCGACTGCGCGAACGTCCTCCGGACGGATCCCTTCGCGCTGAAACGGGCCATCTTCGAACTGTATCGGTACGGGATCGACGAGGAGGCGATCCGGAAAGTCGTTCGGGAGAACCCTCGAGACGTCTTCGACGTCGCGAGATGAGTCGCTCGGCCGGGACTCCCCGTCATCGGTGCGGTCGGTGCGGATCCGCGTCGATTTTTCGGGTCCGCAGCCCCGATCGCGGTGCGAACGTCGTCCTCGAAACTCGCGGTCGCTATTCGACGGCTATCAATCGGGGCTCGGCGGCCTCGATTCCGTCGCGAAGCCGATACGAGCCGGCGAACGTAACTCGGTCTCCGATCGAAACGTCGTTAGCATCCAACTGGGCGATCAATTGGATGTCGCCGAATCGAACGAGACCGATCCAGTTCGGGCTTCGGACATCGGGCGGCGTCACGGCGATTTCGGTTCGCGCGACGAGTTCGCCGTCGCCGAGTTCGTACGTCGAGGACTCGTCCGCGCCGCAGTCGGGGCAGCGACTGCGCGTGTAGTACCACCGACGGCCGCAGCCGGTACAGACGAACGCGCGATCGGCCGGAACGGGCGGCGTCTCCGAGGACGAATTGCGGTCGGTCATGCTTGTAAGAGCGTGCACACGCTGTTGTTCCCGAAACCCGCGACGTTGATCGCGAATCCCGTCTCCGCGCCGGGAACCTGCCGTTCGTCCGGAAGGTCACCGCGTAACTGCCACGTCAGTTCGACGAGTTGGGAGACGCCCGTCGCACCGAGGGGATGGCCGCGCGCTTTCAGCCCGCCGCCCGGATTCACCGGAAGCTCCCCGTCGAGGCGCGTTTCGCCCTCAAGCGTCGCTTCCCACGCCGCCCCGCGATCGTAGAAGCCCAGTTCCTCGAGCTCGAGGAGTTCGAGGACGGTGAAGGCGTCGTGAACGCACGCGACGTCGACGTCTCGAGGGGAGAGGTTCGTTCCGTCGAACAGCCGTTCACCGGCGATCCGAACGCTCTCGATCGCGAGCGGATCGGCTCGATCCGCGACGGCGTGGGTCCCGGTGGCACTGGCGGTACTCGCCACGCGCACTCCCCGCTCCCGCGAAAGGACGAGCGCAGCGGCGCCGTCCGTCATCGGGCAGCAGTCGTACAATCGAAGCGGGTCGGCGACGAGCGGCGACTCGAGCGCGTCAGCGACGGAGATCCGTTTTCGGAACTGCGCGACCGGGTTGTGTACCGCGTTCGCGTGATTTTTCACGGCGACGGCGGCGAGCGCTTCGCGTGGCACGCCGTACCGGTCGAGATACGCGCTCGCCGCCAGGCCGGCGAACGAGGGGAGCGTGAGCCCCTGTACGTACTCCCGATCGTGGACGAGCCGACTCATCGACTCGGTCACGTCGGCCGTCTCGGCGACGGACATCTTTTCGACGCCGACGACAAGTGCGACGCTCGATCCGCCGCTTGCAACGGCTTCGACGCCGCGATGAACGGCGCTCGCCCCGCTCGCACTGGTGTTCTCGATTCGATCCGCACGAACTCCCTCCGCGCCGAGGCTGGCCGTAACCGCGTTCGCGATCCCGGTCTGCGTTCCGAGCGCCTCCGCGAGCGCGTTACCGACGTGAATCGACGTGACGTCCGTCGTCGCGTAGCCGGCATCGGCGAGCGCGTCGTCCGCCGCGGCGGTCGCGAGTTCGAGAAGGGACCGATCCGATGCCGCCTCGAATCGGGTCATTCCGGCGCCGGAAACGCGTGTGGCCGTCATTTGCGTTCACGCCCCGGAATCGCGTTCTCCGAAGACGCCGGCCGCCTCCATCTCGTCGAGTTCCGCGTCCGAATACCCCGCCTCTCGGAGCACCTCGCGGTTGTGTTCGCCGAGCAACGGCGGCGGCAACTCGAATCCGCTCTCGGCGCGATCGAACTTCAACGGATGTTCGATCACGGGGATGTCGCCGAGTTCCGGGTGTTCGATTTCGGTCAGCGCTTCGCGGGCTTCGACTTGCGGGTTATTCAACGCCTCCTCGACGTCGAACACGGGACCCGCCGGAACGCCGCCGTCCTCGGCGATGATCTCGATCCACTCGTCGGTCGTCTTCGTCCGGAGCGTGCTTTCGAGCTCCGTTTCGAGCTCCTCGAGATGTTCGACGCGATCGGCGTTCGTTTCGAAGCGATCGTCCGCCGGCAGGTCGGGTCGATCGATGACCGCGCACAGTTCTCCCCAGAGTTTCTCGTTCAGAATGCAGATGTTGATGTAGCTGTCTTCGGTCTCGAACGTCTGATACGGTGCGAGAACGGGATCTTTCGTCCCCATCCGTCGGGGCTCGCTGCCGGCGAAAACTTGACCGGCTTGTTTGGTGAGCCACGGAAGCGCCGACTCGAGCATTCCGAGGTCGATGTACTCGCCGTCGCCGGTCGATTGTCGTCGATAGAGGGCCGCCGTCGCCCCGAACGCCGCCCACATCGCCGTAACGAGGTCCGTCATCGGCAACCCGACCTTTACGGGCCGTCGTCCGCTTTCGCCGGTGACGCTCATGATGCCGCTCATCCCTTGAATGAGCAGATCGTACCCGGAGCGTTCCCGCCACGGACCGGTTTGACCGAACGCCGAAATCGCGAGGTAGATGATCCCTTCGTTGTGTTCGGCTATCGACTCGTAATCGACGTCGAGACGTGCCGCAGTACCCGGACGGAAGTTCTGAATGAAGATATCCGCCTCGGAGGCGAGCTCGTACAGGACCTCTTTGGCCGTCGGGTTCTTCAGGTCGAGTTCCAGACTCCGCTTCCCGTAATTCACCGTCCAGTAGTACGGCGATTCGCCGTCGACGAACGGCGGCCCAGTATGCCGGATAGCATCGCCGTAGCCGGGTTGTTCGATCTTGATGACTTCCGCGCCTTGATTTGCGAGCATCGTCGAACAGAATCCCCCGGTGACGAACGTGGAGAGGTCTACAACCGTTACGCCGTCCAGTATTTTTTCTCTATCTTCCATAGTCGCGTTTGTGGTGTCTCGGGTAGTATCGTTTTCTGCCATCGGTTCGGGCTGGTGGGCTAGGCGCCGCCTCGTGCGGTGAATTGCGGGGCTCGAACGCGATCCGATCGGAGTTGATTGGGGTCGTCACTGCGTAGTGAAACCGCGCGTGTCGAACTGCGATCGCTGGTCGTGACCGCGACGGTCACCGGAGCGTCGTGACGGGTTCGCCGACCGAACTTCGCCCGAGAATCTGCACTATCAGTAAACCGGCTCATGACCCACAATACGCGTATCCCTTTGTAAAGCTACCGACGGAATATAACACGTGTAACATATTCGCGGTCACCCGCGCGGTAAGTCGCTTCGTAACCTGGGACGAGGCTGAATCTTCCCGGTTTTCGTTCACCCAGATCGTAGTCGCGTTCGAACCGAAACGAATTCGTTCCCGACGCGAGTGATCCCGTATTTCGGGATGGGTTACGTGCGTGGATATCGGCATTATCGCCGCTAGTTTCGCGATTTGGTCGCCTTCGACCTCATCGACGGGACTCCCGGAAACCGGGGCCGGTTTATTACAGTTGTACATGTGTAAACACACGGTTCACACGCGCTAACAACGCACGTGATCCGATCACGATCGACCGGTCTATCCCAGAATTCGGGATCAGAATTTTACGGCAGTACGATTATAAAACCCCGACTGCCTCACGATGTCACCGTCGATCGTAAACGGCGAAATCAGCTTCGTTCGCATTCTGCATGCGTTTTTTGGCGGCAAACAACCCAACCCCGGAAACTGGGATCCGCGTTCGGCCGGCGTATCCGTGGCACGATCGGTAGGGGAAGATCGCAGCCAGTCTCGCGTCCGAGATCTCACGGTCAGTAGTCTCGGTACGTTTCCAGTACGATAGTCGAATTCACGCCGATCGATCATGCGATCCGAATATGCGGGATTTATTGTGTTCGAGTACCATGGATGGGCATGGCAAACGAACTCCGCTCGACGGTCAAGACGACCGAAACGTCGATCGAGATCGTTCACGCGATCCAAGAACTCGACGGCGCGACTATCGAAGAGATTTCCGCGTTCCTCGGCCTGTCCCAGAGCACCGTCCACCGTCATCTGGTGACCCTCAGAACGCACAACTACGTGGTAGCCGATCGGGAGAAATACCAGGTCGGTCTCGGGTTTCTCACGATGGGCGGGTACGCACAGCGACAGGTAACCGCCTATCCGAAGATCAAAGAGAAGGTCGACAAACTCGCGGCGGAAACGGGAGAGCGCGCGCAATTTATCGTCGAAGAGCATGGGGAACGCGTGTACCTCTACACCGAAGTGGGCCAGAGCGCCGTCCAGACCGGAGCACACGTGGGCAAACGCGGAGAGATACACACCAGTGCGGCGGGGAAAGCGATTCTCGCCAATCTGCCGGACGAACGCGTTACGGCGATCGTCGCGGAACACGGTCTCCCGGAAGGAACGCACAACAGCATTTCGACGCGAGACGAACTGTTCGAGGAGTTAGAGCGGATCCGACGACGGGGATACGCGTTCAATAGACAGGAAACGACGGGCGGCGTGAACGCGGTTGGTTCCGCGGTACTCGATTCCGAGGAGGCCGTTATCGGCGCCTTGAGCGTCTCAGGCCCCGCCAATCGGATCAAGGGCGAGTGGCTGACCGAGGAGCTACCCGAGCAGGTTCTCGGCGCGGTCAACGAACTGGAACTCGATATCAAGCACTCGGTTTGATACCCGTCCACGATCGAAGTCCGCGGGATCTCCTCGATTCATCACGTCTACAGGTACGCACAGCTATTCGTCAATTCGCCGATTCCGTCGATCCCGATCGTCACGCTGTCGCCGTCCTCCAGGAGCACCGGCGGCTCCCGGTAGACGCCCACTCCGGGGGGCGTTCCGGTGAAAATCAGGTCGCCCGGCTTGAGCGTAAACGCCTGGCTGCAAAACGACACCAGGTCGTCGACGCCGAAGATCAGGTTCGACGTGGACGACTCCTGCAGGCGCTCCCCGTTCACCTCGGCCCAGATGTCGAGGTCGTGGGGGTCGTCCACCTCGTCGGTCGTCACGAGCTCCGGACCGATCGGCGCGAACGTATCGAGGCTTTTCCCGCGAACCCACTGGCCGTCGCCGTGCTGGAGGTCCCGTGCGGAGACGTCGTTGCCGACCAGATAGCCGGCGACGTGATCGAACGCGTCCTCCCGATCGACCCGCCGCGTCTCGCGACCGATCACGACGACCAGTTCCGCCTCGTAATCGACCTTCTCCGTGAGGTCCGGGTCCCAGGTGATCGCGCTTCCCGGACCAGTTACCGTCGTGGGGAACTTCGAGAAGAGCACGGGTTCGTCGGGGATGGGGTTGTCGCCTTCCTCGGCGTGATCCCGGTAATTGAGGCCGACGCACACCACCTTCTCCGGATCCGTTATCGGTGCAAGTCGGTCCACCTCGTCGGTATCGTAGACGCCGGTTCCCGTCTCCGCGGCGTATTCGACGGCTAATTCGACCTTGCGTTGCCACTGCCAGTCGGTCAGTAAGTCGGTGCTCCGTCTCGGGATATCGACACCAGCGGCGGCGCCGGCTTTCGGGAGGTTGATAACGGTTCTCGCGTTCGTCGTTACGCCGCACCAGAGCTGTCCGGTGTCCGCCGTCTCGTATTGTCCAATTCGCATACGCACTGTCGATTCGGCTCTATTTTTTAATAACTCATTCGGTACGCTGAAAGACGGACGCCGCTACGGATCGAGTTCTGTTTCGGTGATCGAAGATTGCCAAACCGCGCGAACCGATACGATCGGGTACTCGATCAGATCCCAAAATACCAGTTCCGAATATAGTATGTGAATAAGAGCGATACAGCATCGATCGAGTACGATTAATGTCAGATAGCTGAGTACACAAAACCGATCTACAGTCGACGGACGGGAAAGTACCCGGATCGCGTCGCGATTGATGAAGCCGTGACCCAGCTCACCGATCGGCGGTGCTGATCGTACATTGCAGCGATCCTCTACCCGTCTTATTTCCCGCATCAGGCCCTATACGCCCAGAACCGAAGACGCGGTTTCGATCTTCTGCTCGGAGCCCACCGAGAAACACGGTGTTCTCGACGTCGCGTTTCTCGACGATTTTGCGTCCCGGCCGAAAGCAGCGATCCTACGACACGACTTCGATTTCGACGCAAAAAACGTCGAAATCAGAATGCCACTGAATATTTCTGTAGAGAGATAAAACGGTGTATCATCCGGTTTGAGAACAGTTTCGGAAACACCGATTCCGAATTTGAGAGAAGGAAGTGTATCACATCAGATATTTTTACAAACTTGTATGTTTAGAAAAATCCTCAATTAGACGATTAGATGAGAATACAGTACAGTATTCGACCGATTACTCTCATGAAACGTAAACATACAATCCAATGCGGGAAAGATAACAAATACATCTTTGTTGAATTCTCTCGTGCGATGGACGACCTCACCGGATTCCAACGGGACCTGTTGTACGTCATCGCGGGCGCCGACCAGCCGTCCGGCCAAGAAGTCAAAGACGAAGTCGAGACGTACTATAGCGCCGAGATCAATCACGGTCGGCTCTATCCGAACCTCGATACCCTCGTCAACAACGAGTTGGTCGAGAAAGGGCAACTCGACAGGCGGACTAACTACTACGCCATTACCGACGCAGGGAAAGAGACGATCGACGACCGACGAGAGTGGGAGAGCCAGTACGTCGATCTGTAAGTCGGCCGCCTTCGCCCGCCGATGCGATCGCAACGGCAGCAGAAAGGCCGGTACCACGCACCAGCGGCGTCACCGCGCGCTCGCGTAGCGCGGCCAGCACCGTAGATTCCGCGCCGCGAAGTGCGAACCCGCCTGCCGTGAGAGACGTCTCTCGAAACTCGGGGCCGGAAAATCCCCAGACGCCGATCCCGAGAACGAACAGGAGAGACAGCCGAACGCTGTGAGGGAGTACGGATTCGCGTCGCCGAGCGCGAGCTCGGTCATCGATTCCGGACTTCCCGCCCGTCCAATCGTCTTTTTGTTCTCGTATATCTCCAATTTTGATATTTCAAGTATCACTGATATTTCCAAATTCTATCAGTGAGCTGTGGATGCTCCGAAGTACATAGTCCAGACGGCGAGCAAGCTGGGTAAGACGTAGACCGCGGCGAAGAACGAATAGACGATCGTCAGCGCCGTGACGAGACCGAACTGCTGGAGACCGGGCTGAAACGCGAAAGCGAGCACGCCGAAGACGCCCGCGGTCGTCGCCGCGCTTCCGAGAAGCGCTCCACCCGTGCCGGTCACCGCAGTGTTCATCGCCGTCTCCGGCGCGTGACCATCGTTCAACTCCTGCGTATAGCGCTCGCTCAGGTGGATGCTGTAGTCGATCCCGAGACCGATGGTGAGACTCGTGATCATCCCCGTCAGCGGGTTGAACGAGATATCGAGGAGCGCCATCGTTCCGAGAATCCAGATCAGAACGAAAACGACCGGAAGCATCGTCACGACGCCTAACACCGCACTCCCGCTCATCAGCCGATACCCGACGACGAGAAGCGCCGCGATAACGACGAGGGCGACGGTTAGCGTCGTAACGAACGTGTCGTGTATCTCGCTGGAAACGATTTCGAACAGGATCGGATCGCCAGTCGCGGTGGCGCGGGTGGTTTCACCGTCGGCGACCGCCGCAACGGCTCGCATTTCGTCGGTGACTTCGCTGTGGGTTACGTCGCCCGCTGTCACAACGGTCATTCGAAGGGCGCGATACTCGCCGTCGTCGGTCCGATGGATGACTGCGGCGGCGCTGTCGGGCGCCGTGTCGAACAACTCGTCGTACACCTGCCGGACGTTACGATCGGGGTCACCGTCACCGTCGGTATCAGCCGCACCGAGGGTCGCCTCGAAGGATTCGTTCTCCGCAGCGACCCGCTGCATCACGCCGGTTGGGGACTGAGTTCGCGCCTCGCCCGTCGAAAGGCGTTGCGTTATCGGGCTTTCGGCCGCCTTCGTCTCGGCCCGATCGAGACGCTGAAGAGCGTCGGGATCGGTCACGTTCCCTCGGAGAAGAATGTACGCCTGGGAGTCCTGACGGGAGAAGTGGTCGTTGAGATACGCCAGATTCTGCTGCATCGAATACTCGTGGGGTTCGAGCGCCTCCGGCAAGTGGTCCATCCACTCGGGCGAGTCCGCCGCCAAGAAGTCTTCCCGTGCGAACTCCGCTTCGACTTGTGCGGCGCCGTACAGTCCGCCCGCGCTCACGAGAAGCACCAACGCGATTACGATCGCGGGCGATTTGTGAGCGACATTCGAGCCGAGCGAGAGAATCCGGCTGAACCGTCCGCCGTCGGTGCCGAACGCCCGTTTTTCTCGATCGTAGCCGCGCGCTTCGAGCGCGCCGTCGATCTCGATTTTCAGGGCGGGCAATAAAACGGTAAAGACGACGAACGCCGACGCGATTCCGATGGCGCTGATCACGGCGAAATCGCGAATCGGCGCGACCGGGCTCAGGAAGTTCATGAGGAATCCGATCGCCGTCGTCGCCGTCACCCACACCAACGCCAAGCTGACGTCGGCGAGCGAAACCGCCATCGAATCCCGGACGCTCCCGCCGGAGTGCTGTCGCCGTTCCCGGTAGCGCATGATCACGTGAAGCGCGAAGTCGATGGCGAGTCCGATCAGCAGGACGGGAACGGCGATGAAGATCTGGTTGAAATCGATCCCGAGCCAGCCCATGGCGCCGAACATCCAGACGAAGACGACACCGAGGCCGGCGAGACCGAGGAGGATGTCGAGCAGGTCCCGATACGCGAGTATCAGCGTCGCGAGAACGAGAACGAGCGCGAACGGACCCGTAATTTTGAGGCTATCCGCCATCGAGCGGTTGATCTCGCCACCCATGGCGCCGATCCCGAATACGAACGCGTCGACGTCGTGCGAATCGGAGAACTCCTCCGCGATCGATTGCATCGCGAGTTGGGAATCGATGATCTCGGGCGGCGCGGTGTCCGGATCGAGAATGACGTCTTCGCCGGTCTCCTGTGCGATAATGACCATCGTGGCGTTCGCCGTCGTCGACCCCGGATCGTAGTCGACCGGCATCAGTGCGAGCGCCTCGGTCGAATCGGACGCGTTCGGATCGAGAACGCGTTCCAGTAGTCGATCGATCGCCGACTGATTCATCGATTCCAGCTGCTTGGCCTGCTCTTCGAGCGTCGGTGAAGCTGCGCTTTCGAGGCTGTTCCGACCCGCTCGCAGATCCTCGCCGAGCGTTTCGAGTCGGTCTTGCGCAGCTCGCAGTTCGGCACTTCGTCGCTCGAAGTCCGCGTACTCTTCGGCCAGCACTCCCCGTGTGCCCATCTCGTACGCGGTCTCGGCCTCTGAGTCGGTCTCGGCCGCACGCAGCAATCGGACCGCATCGGCGAACGTTCGATAGTCGCTCTCGTTCAGATCGAGCTCCGAGTTCGCGCGTACGTCGTCAAACGCGTCTTCGGGTGACGCCGACCGATTTTCGTCGAGCGCTTCGAGACGGGTTCGAAGCAGCTGCTGCGTTTCGTTCACCGCCGTACGATCCTGCTGAAGCGTCTCCGCCCGAAGGCGGACGGTTCGGTTCAGTTCTTCGAATTCGTTCGCCGCCGTCTCCACTTCTGACCGCTGCTCCGCAACGACGCCTCTCGTCGCGACGACGTTCGCGATACCGATCGGCTGTTGCGAATCGGCGAGCGTGTCGTTGATCTCCCGATCCGCCTGGAACGACTGCTGCAAGCGGATCGTTTGAATCAGCGACTCTTTCGAGAGAACGTTCTCGCCTCTCACGACGACTTGAACGTAGGTCGTGTTCTCGCTTCCGGCCGAAAAGTTGTCAGCGACGTACTCGTGCGCCTCCGCAGCGTCGGTATCGCTGTAGTACTGATCGAGTGATGAATCCTGTTCGACGAATCCCGCGCCGGTCCCGATGACGAGCGTAAATGCGAGCAGTATAGCGATGACAACCCGACTGTGTGCCGTGATCGCGGCCGAGAAACGATCGGTCCATTCCATACCCGTTCATGAGTCTATGAGTCAATAGCTTTTTCGCTCATAGACTCAGGAGCTCATGAGCGAAAAGGCCATTTATTTTTAATTCGAGAGTAGAACCATGCGCGGCTTCAGCGACGAGGAACGCGACGAAATACGAGACGAACTCGTCGAGACGGCTCGACGGTTATTCGAGGTGCACGGATTTCAAAAGACCACGGTCGAGGACGTGACCGAACCCGTCGGGATCGCCGAGAGCACGTTTTATAGGTTTTTTGACACTAAGTCGGAGCTGTATACGGAAGTTCTCATCCGGGAGAACGAACAACTCATGGACGCGATCGAAGGGGAAGTCGCGACGGCGAACGATCCCGAGGAGAAGCTTCGACGGTTTCTGCAAACGTGGGCTCGCGAATTCGAAGAACGGCCCCTGCTGATACAGACGCACCAGAATCCCCAGGAGACGTATCTCCATATCGATGAATCGATGTTCGAGTCCGCTGTGGACAGATTTTTCGACCGCTTCCTCCCGATCATGGAGGACATCCAAGCGCAAACTGACGGCTTTATCTCGAATGCGGACCCGGGAACTATCGTAGAAGTGTTGGGAGTCATCGAACTGATAATAGCTCAGAGAGAGCTCTACGAAGAGTGGGGGAACACCGACTATTCCGAGTTCCAGAGTGCCCTGCAAACAGTATTAGTACGGGGTCTGCTAGCGGAACCGTAGGTTATAACACCGCTCTCGGGTAGTCGAATCCGCGTGAATGGTTGCAGTTTAAAGCGTCAACTAAGTGATTTTGATTGCGAACGCGCGGCATCGGTTATCAGGTCAACGCCGCGAAAGCGGGAGCTCCGCCGAAACTACTCGGCGAACGATCGACGAACTCGACGCGACGCGAACGTCACGACTCGTCTACGATCTCGACCGTCCCTTGCGCGCCGTCGATTCGCACTCGCTGTCCGGTTTCGATGCGTCGGGTCGCGTCGGGGACCGACACCACCGCCGGAATCCCGTACTCCCGAGCGACGAGCGCGCCGTGGCTCATCCGACCGCCGACTTCCACGACCATCCCCGCCGCGTTCAGGAACAGTGGCGTCCACCCGGGATCGGACGACGGTGCGACGAGTATCTCTCCCTTCGCTATCGTCTCCTCAGCGGGATCGTAGACGACCCGGGCCCGCCCTTCGACGACCCCGCTTGAGACGCCGGTTCCGGTGAGCGTCCCGTCCGGCACGTCCGCGGACTCCCGACGCGAGGTCGGCGCTTCGCCTTCGCTCGTGAGCACCGGCGGCGCGTCTAACGACGCGTGTTAGGATAATATTGCTGGAGCAGTGGTAAATAGAACGCGCGTATAACGTACTAAAATAGCGGGCTACTGTATACTTATATTGCTATCGCCGAGCGCTTATATGTCCGCACCGATATACAGAGGCCATGGGATCTCCTGGGCCAACGCCGCGAATCACGAAAGATGACCTCCGGGAGATCTTCGACCGAGCAGACAAGCCGCCAACGCCGTTCTTTACCGAGGAAGTCGCTGATGCGCTGGGGTGTACGCAGCAAACTGCACGCCGCTATCTAGAGGAGCTCGCCGAACAAGGAGAAGTTCAAACCAAACAAGCGGGCGATTCAGACAGAATCTGGTGGCTGTCCGAGGAGCAACGATCGGATTCCCGACAACCCGACGAGGAGCAGTTCGGCGCCTTCGTGAGCGCGGTCAAAGATTACGCGATCTTCATGCTCGATCCCGAGGGCACGATCGTCAGCTGGAACCAGGGGGCAGAGCGGATCAAGGGCTACTCGAAGGACGAAATCGTCGGCGAACACTTCTCGACGTTCTACACCGACGACGACGTCGTCGACGACGTGCCAGATCGGAATCTCGAAATCGCTGCAACCGAGGGCCGGGTCGAGGATGAGGGGTGGCGCATCCGCGAGGACGGCTCGCGCTTCTGGGCGAACGTCACGATCACCGCCATCCGGGACGACGAGGGCGCACTCCAGGGATTCACGAAGGTTACCCGCGACATGACCGAGCGTCGGGAGTACGAGCACCAACTGGAGGAGCAAGCAGCGCGACTCGAACGCCAGCGCGACGACCTCAAACAGGAACTCGACGATATCTTCGAGCGGATCGACGACGCCTTCTGCGCTCTCAACGACGAGTTCCGGTTCGAGTACGTGAACGAACGCGCCGAAACATACCTCGGCAAGCCAGCAGGAGAACTTCTCGGACGGAAACCGTGGGAAGTGATCGATGTCGACGAGACCAATCCGCTCTTCGAGACACTGGAGAAGGCGATGGCCACCCAGGAACCGGTGCGTTTCGAGCGGGAATTGGACCCGCTGGGGATTTGGGCGGCGGTACGGGTTTACCCCTCGGAGTCCGGCCTCTCCGTGTACTTCGAAGATATCACCGATCGCAAGGAGCGCGAACAGGAACTCGAACGAATCCGTGAACTTCTCGAAAAGACGGAACGCATTGCGGACGTCAGCGGTTGGGAGATCGAAACGGCTACCCGCGAGGTGTTCTGGACCGATCACGTTTTCGATATTTTGGGGGTTCCCCGCGACGAGGAACCGCCGCTGGAGGAGGCGCTCGATGTCTACCACGAGGATGACCGACCGATCGTCGAGGACGCCGTTGAAACGGCACTCGATTCCGGAGAGCCGTTCGACGTAGAGGCCCGGTTTCGAAGGCCCAGCGGCGAGGTGCGCTGGCTCCACATCAAAGGAGATCCCCACGTAGAAGACGGAGAGATCGTCTCGGTCCGCGGCGCGGTTCAGGACGTAACCGAGCGCAAAGAGCGCGAGCAGGACCTCCAACGTATCCGAGAGCGAATGGAGTTAGCCCTCGATGCGACCGACGCGGTCGTCTGGGACTGGAACATCGAGACCGATGAAGCGTCGTTCTACCCTTCGGCGGAGTCGCTCTATGGGACCACGGTCGAAAACTGGGAGGGGTTCGTCGGAGTGATTCACCCGGAGGACAGAGAGAGGGCTCGCGAGGCGATCGACAATACGCTCGAAACGGGCGATCCGAAGCACGAGGAGCTTCGTATCGTTCGAGATGGGAATGTCCGGTGGATCACGGCCCCCGGCTATCTCGTCCACGATGCTGACGGTTCGACGCGGATGGTCGGCGTCGCTCGCGACATCACCGAACGGAAGACGTACGAGCATAAACTCGAGGAGTCGAACGAACGCCTCCAACAGTTCGCCTACGCGGCCTCTCACGACCTCCAGGAGCCGTTGCGCATGATATCGAGCTACCTCCGGCTCATCGAGGATCGATACGCCGGCGATCTCGACGAGACCGGGGAGGAATTCATCGAGTTCGCCGTGGACGGTGCCAATCGAATGCGGGAAATGATCGACGGCTTGCTCGAGTACTCTCGCGTCGAGACGCAGGGTGATCCGTTCGAACCGGTAGACCTCAACGCCGTCCTTGCGGACGTACTGGCCGACCTCCAGTTCCGGATCGAGGAACACGACGCCGAGATTACGACCGAGGACCTTCCGGATGTCAGGGGTGACGCCAGTCAGCTCCGCCAGCTGTTTCAGAACCTGCTCGAGAACGCGATCGAGTACAGCGGCGACGAGCCCCCGCGCGTTCACGTCGCGGCCGAGCGGTCGGGATCGATGTGGGAGGTGTCGGTCCGCGACGAGGGGATCGGCATCGACCCCGAGGATCAGGATCGTATTTTCGAGGTGTTCCAGCGGCTCCACACGCAGGACGAGTACACCGGTACCGGTATCGGGTTAGCGCTGTCCAAGCGGATCGTCGATCGCCACGACGGAGAGATCCAGGTCGATTCGGAACCGGGGGAGGGAGCAACGTTCTCGGTGTCGCTCCCGACGCCGGACGACGCCTGAGTGAGCGCAGACACTGACCGGTTGAACACATCTCTGTATCCAGTACGCCATTTCCGACAAGTAATAGGGAGGTCGGAATCCATCGCGTTACACTGTTTCATCGATTCGGGCTCTGCTGGTGGGTAGTTCCCCGGTGTGAGTCGTGCTCTCCAGCGTCCAGACAAGGCTCGATTTCGTCCCCTCACGCTCGCTTGCCTCGATCCTGATCTCGACGAACCGCCGCAGCCGGTAGCCGGCGGGCTACGCGTTCGCGGCCAGCCGGCGGAACGGACGAATAACTCGCCGTGGAAGCCAGACGAGGGCCTGGACGGCTGGATCCAAGCGACCCCATCGGGGCGGCACCGCCCGGTACCGATTTTCTATCCGATCGACGCGGCCCTTGGTTTCCATAAATCCGAGGGCGCTCTCGACGCGCGATTCGGTGAGATCGAGGTCGGCGGCAAGCGCCGCGGCCGTTTGCGGTTCCGAGGCGTCTCTGAGACCCTGATACACCACGTTCAACGTCTGCATTCGAAGCAGTATCTCGCCCGAATCGTCGTCATCGAGGTCGGACACGTACTCGTGGTCCTCCCGAGACGGCTCGTACCGCATCGTCGTCGCGCCGTCGAAGACGAACCAGAGACCCGTGAGGGCCAAGAGACCGCCGACCTGCGGGGGAGAATTGACGATCGCCAAGTACGCACCCGCGGTAAAGACGGACGTTCCGTAGACGAGTAGGTTCGTCCCGTCGGGCAGGTCGTACTCCTCGTCCGCAGCGTCGTGTAACAGCACCGCGAAAAGCATAACGGCTAACGGGACGGTCGTTCGCAGCGTCATCTCCGTGAAACTCACGAATACGGCGAGGACGCCGATCGTGCCGATGACGGTCCGGAACGGCTTGTTCTCGTAAAGGGAACCGATGCGGGAGAGCATTCGTACTATACTAGACAGGTCCAGGTATTAAATATTCGTGCGAGCGATGCATGTGCGCATTCGTCACCGACAGGTTCGATGCCCGTTCACTCCGTTTCGGTCGTCACCTCCAGGAAGACGTCTTCGAGCGTCGAGTCGCGACCGGCTTCGAGTCGGTCGCGGAGGTCGTCCGGCGACCCCGACTCGACTAACCGTCCGTCGTAGAGGATCCCGACCGCCGTCGCGACCCGTTCGACGACGGGGAGAACGTGCGTCGAGAGAAAGATCGTCGTCCCGCCGTCCGCGAGCTCGGCGATCAGGTCTCGAACCGTGCGCACGGCCCGCGGATCCAGTCCGGAGGTTGGCTCGTCCAAAAAGACTACGTCGGGGTCGGTCACGATCGCCTGGATGAACCCCGTCTTCTGGCGCATCCCCTTCGAATAGGTGACGATTCGATCGTCGGCGTCGGCGGCCAGATCGAGCCGGTCGAGCAGCGTCTCGATCCGCTCCTCGAGCGCCTCCGGATCCATCCCGCACAGTCCGCCGTAGTACTCGAGCTGTTCGCGGGCCGTGAGCTGTTCGTAGATCGGCGGCGTCTCGGGAAGGTAGCCGATGCGGTCGATGAGCGCCTCGCGGTCCGTGATCGACGCCCCGGCGACGGTCCCGGAACCGCTCGTCGGGGGCGTCAACGCGGTCAGCATTCGAATCGTCGTCGTCTTTCCCGCCCCGTTCGGGCCGAGAAAACCGTACACCGAGCCGGCGGCGACCTCGAGGTTCAGCCCCTCGACGGCCGTCGTCGCTCCGTAGGTCTTGGTGAGGTCGTTCGTGACGATGGCCGGCTCGTCGTTCGGTTCCGCGTTCGAGTTCTCGAATCCGTCGGTCGTTGCTCTGGTCATAGCTCACTCGAGGTGGTAGTCGCGGTAGCGGTCGACGGCGACTCGAAACGCGAGCCTCGAGACGCCGATCGCGAGGACGATCGTACAGCATAGCGCGCCGATGCGGACGGCCGCGGTGGGGATTCCGAGTGCGGCCAACGGTTCGAACACCGGTCGCGACGTGCCGAGAAACGCCGGGACGGTTACGACCGAGACGACCGCGAACGTCTTTGCCATCCCGTAGAACGCCGATACTCCCGTTTCCGAGTACACTGGAACGTCGATGAAAAAGCCGGGCACCCGAACGAGATCCGCGCGATCGGCGTTCATCTCGAAGGCGACGTTCACCGTCGCAGTACACGCACAGATCGCGAAACCGGTGCAGATCAACGCGAGCGTCTCCGCGAGACTCGCGTCGCTCGCGATCCCGAGCAGGAGGACGACGGCCGCGATGAGCGGGGCTCCGAGGACGAGACTCGCGAGTAGCAGTCCGCCGACGAAATCCCGCCCTCGAACCGTCGTGAGTAGCATCGGAAGGACGCGGTACGTCTTCCCGATCGGCTCGGTGCCGAAGACGAGTCCGGTCGCCAGCCCGAGGGTGAACACGACGAGCACGAATCCGGGCGCACCCAGGAGGACTCCGAACAGCGGCATGCCTACCAGACCGACGAAACAGAGCGCATAGCCCGCCGACAACACCCCCCGCGGGACGCGTCGCTCCGCGAGCAGGCGCTCCCTGGCGACGACGAGGCTCGGACGCGAGACGTGCTCGCCGAGAAGCCGTTCTAACCGCCCGTCAACGACCAGCGAGTGCGAGCCGGACGACCGCGCCGATCGCGTCGAACCTGCGGGATCGGTCTCCCAGAGTCGACGGGCGAACACGGTCGCGAGCGTGAGCAGCAGCGGGACGGCGAGCGCGACGGTTCCGAGCGCGGCCAGTCCACGGATCGGTTCGACGCCAGCGCGCTCGCCCGCACCCAGCAACGCGAGATCGGCCAGGAGCGCGAGCGGCAGGTACTCGAGCCACGACGACAGCTCGTCGATCGGCACCGACAGCTCCTGACGCAGAACCCAGAGGGCCGCGATCGGAATCCAGCCGAACGCGACGAGCAGATCCCGGTACAAGCCGCCCCGTGCCAGCCGTCGACCGACTATCGTACCCGCGAGTCTGCCGGCGACGCCGACCGCGGCGGCGAACGCCGCGAGGGCCGTGATCGCCGCGATCGTAGAGAGCGCGACGGCCGCCGATCCGGCGCCGAGCGCGAGTCCGACGGCGACGCCGATCGCCGGAATCGCGAGCGCGACGCCGACTCGAGCGAACACGAACAGCACCAGGCCGACGGTGGCCGTCCGCGCGGAAACCGCCGTCAGCAGGGCGTCGGGAGCCAGCTGCTCGAAGCGTCCGTTCGTCAGCGACGAGCTCCGGACCGCGAGCAAGACGAACCCGATCGCCGCCGCGAGCGACGCCTCGGAACGCGGCGGCTGTCCACCGGTGGCCAGTTCGCGACCGAGTAGCCACGAAACGACGCCGAGGGCGACGGCAGTCGCACAGAATACGAGAATCAGGGCGGCTCGGCGGCCCCGCGAGTGGCCAAACTCGCGGCGGTAGCGTCTCCACTCGATTCGGGCGATTCGCACGCTACCGTCGAGCCAGGTGGCGATCATTCGATCCCTTACCGTCTGCACCTGCACCTTCAGCGTACTTATTTTTGGTCAAATAATATCCGCCGGACTACAAGTACGATCTGAGACGGCCGTGTTGAAATCCTCGGGGGCGTACAGGCTCAGTCGATACAACGACCAGAAAACACGACACACAGATCGCTCCATCGCCGATCAACCAGAACACCGACGACGTTGCGATTCACCACGGCGACAAGGGCCACGAGACCAGAAGATTCGCGCAGTAACCCATGGAGAAGGACACGTCCCCTCATCAAACACCGCGACTTCTCGTCGGTCCACAAGGAGTGGAATGCACGATTAGACGCTGAGTTGCACGCTTCTGGGTCCGGGCTCTCGGCCGCTTGTCCGACCCTGATGACAGCCGCGAAAATATCGAGGAGTGGTCCGACCGAACGGTCGCGGTCAGATAAGCTGGTTCCTGCGAACGCACCAATTTGAGCCACTGATCAGCAATTGGTGCTTCGGCGTTGCTGAAGAAGTTTGAAAACGGTACGGTTTGTCGTTTTATCTCCCAAAATATATGTTTGACACTGTTCCGATTCCCATGTCGTTCGCGTCTGAAATCGAGAGCGTGCCACTGGCGAGCATAGTTCAGCGTCTTCTCGTCATCGATGAGAAACACGGCGTCGTCGACATCGTGTTTCTCCCGCAGATCCGTAAAGAACAAACTGGCTATCCTCGGTTATAGCCGGTTCAAGCGCCGTGTGAAGCACGTCGTTCGTTTCGGGTGCGACAGCAGCATACAGCCAGTACTGTTCGTCGTTGAGTCGGATCACGGCTTCATCGACCGCGACGCGATCCGGGTTCCGTCCGGACTCGGACTGTAGATCGACTTTGTGCGCTCAGTTATGACGGGCGATCGTACCCGGGTCACACCGAATATCTCGGTATCTCGAACAGTATTCGAAAGCGAGAGTCAATCGAGGTGGAGCGGAACACCGAGCTTCATCAACAGCCGTGGTGTTGCTTCTCGATCCACAAAATCCAAATCGCTCCGGCTGAGACGCCTGTTGAGACGAATTTTCGGGCATAGACACGTATGAACGCTCTGCCCACCTTTCAACCCTTATCTGAACACCGCCGTTGAGGCGGTCTTCGCATCTCACCTGCGACGTGACGACGACTAAAAAGGCTCGTCTTTTTCCGAGTCGCGCGATCTCCGCGGTCAGGCGAGCGATTTATCGCGTTTCCCGGATCGTTTCAGTCACGGATACATACCTGTCGCCGCCGATGTAGCGAACGTTGCCGTGGATCAAAACCACCCTCATTTTCCCACGGTCGACATCAGAGCCATAGACCGAACTCAGAGCGATGAAACGGTTTGCCGGATTTCGCGGAAGCGATGGTCGAACCAGAAGCGTGACGATCGTACGGACGATAGCGGGTCGAGTCGATGAAGGGAAGACCGCTTCCGTTACGGTTCAAATGGAGCTATCATCTCGTCGTCGAACGGAACAGCCGCCCCGGTCCGGTCGAAGCAGCCGTATTCCGTAATTCCGCTAATATTCGTTTTTCCACCGCTGGTCAATTCGTGAGCGACTCGAATGGTCTCTCGATCAACGCTTACCACAGTACATTCGACGTGGAGTTCAGTTTGAAACCGAACGGGTGACCGAAATTCCCACTTCCAATCACGGATCCGATACGGCTGTTTCTCCTCGGCGAGTTCGCCGAGACTCGTCCCGCACTCGATGAGATACTCCTCGAGAGCTATCCCCGCGAAGCGAGGATACTCCTCGAAGTAAGCCAGGTTTGCACCCTCGACGTAGGGACTCCGAATCGGGACCGACGTCGAATACGAGGGCAAGTGCGCTCCTTCATTTGTCCCGGTCGCCGGACCGACTTCGGGATCGCGGTCAACACATGCCTCGGCGAACGCCGATTGAACCCGTTCGGGTAACGCGAGTGCAGCGCCAGTCGACGAGATAGTCACGTGGGTCATTCGTGCCGTCGCAAGGCGTTCTCCGTCGCCGTCGATAATTTCGTAGAGGAGTTCGACGCTCGATCTCCCGACGTCGATCGGGACCGTCGAGACGGTGATACGATCGCCGAGAGCTGGATACCTGTGGACGGACGTCTCGACCACGACAGGCGCGTAGGGAATGCCGTCGTCGTCGAGGAGTTCCTCGAACGAGTAATCGAAGGCGGCGGCCACTTCCTGTGTCGAAACCAACTGCCAGTCGAAGAGGACGGAGCCGTGAACAAGCGGTCCAGCAAGCTCCCCGAATCGTACCTCCGTATCGCTAATCGTTTTCACACCGCGTCCGTACTGGGTCGAGTACTACTATACTACAGGAAACGGCAAACGAAGTTACATCCAGGTACGAGTTCGACCCGGTTTGGTGCGCTGGAAGGCTCGTCGACCGAGCGGCGCGTCTTTCTGTACGACGACGGGCATTCGGTGCTATGGCCGCCACGATGGTTCGAGCCGAACGTCTCCTTTCTCACGACGATCGAGCACCCACTCGAAGCTCGATCGGAGCCGTTCGTACGGCCGTGGAGGCGACTACACGACGTTGTCCGCCGCGGATGCTTCGTCTAGCAAAATTTAACAGCCGCGGCGGAATTGGTGGCGTATGATCGTCGACGACGAGAACGGCGTGCGAACGGTCACGTTCGATCGACCCGACTCGCTGAACGCATTCACGGCCGAGGCGGCCGAATCGTTAGCTGACGCCATCGACGGCGCCGACGCCGACGGGCACGACGCGATCGTTCTCACCGGCGAGGGCGACGCGTTCAGCGCTGGTGGCGACCTCGAGGCGATGGCCGAGCGCGACGAGACCCCGAAGGAATCGTTCGACCGGACGAGCGAGACGCTCGGCCGAGTCGTCGAAACGGCCCTCACGTCCGAAGTACCGATCGTCGCGAAAGTAAACGGCGATGCGGTCGGTGCCGGACTCGCGGTAACGGCCGTCAGCGACTTCGCATACGCCGCCGACTCAGCGTCGTTTAGCTGTGCGTTCGCGCGAGTCGGACTCGTCCCGGATACCGGGGGGACGTTCTTACTTCCGCGACTCATCGGCCTTCGCACCGCCAAACGGCTAGCGCTGACCGCCGAATTCGTCTCCGCGGCTGAAGCCGCGGAGATCGGCCTCGTAAACGAGGCCGTCCCGGACGGCGACCTCGAGGCGACCGTCGACGACCTCCTCGAGACGCTCCGACAGCGTCCAACGACGACGCTCGGGCTGACAAAACGCGCGATTCACGAAAACATGGGTCGGTACTGGCGGGAGGCGCTCGACCACGAACTTCTCACCCAATCGATCGCGTACGGCACGCCGGAACACGAAGACGGCGTGAACGCGTTCTTGGAACGGTGATCCCGGACCGACTGTCGGCCGTTCGATCGTGGATACGTTCGAACTCTTGCCGAGCCACATCACTGGTCGCCCCGCGACTCGAGGCTCAAACGGCTTCAAGCCGGCGGTCAACGCAAGCCGCGAGTACGAGTCGGTACGATCGCCAGCACTTGTAACGGAATCCCACATCGCGGGTAGTGGATCGACGTAGCTGGATCGACTCGTCCCGTAAACCGCAACCAGGTAACGTCGGTCAGCCCGTTCCAGCGCGCCGAATTTCGCCGCTCGACTAGCTCGTAATTCTCGAGTGAGAGTACCTCGGTTTCCGTCCGGTTGGTCACCGAGATCCGTTCGCGGACGACGCCGGTGGTCGGATCGCTCTCGGACGGGCGACTATCGAGAACCGTCGTCGTCACGGAGAGCGTCTCGCTCGGCCGAACCGGTTCGTGCCAGCGGACGTCGTCGATTCCGAGACCGGCGATGACGGCCCGTTTGCTTCGAACTTCCTCGACGACGAGCCGAACCGAGAGGGAGAGCGTGCGGTAGCCGCTAGCGATGAGGCCGCCGTATCGACTCTCCGACGCGGCCTCCGGATCGGTGTGAAACTCGAGCGGATCGAATTGCTCCGCAAAGGCGACGATCTCGTCCGCCGAAACGGTGATTTCGCCACACTCTTCTCGTCGTTCCGGTTTCGATATTCTCGAGATAGCGCGCCTTCTGATCGGCGCTGAGCATACGTCCAGGTAGCCACTCTGGCCCCATCTCTGTTACTACTCGACGGACACGGCGGAGGCGATAGATACAGTCGGACGAGGCGATCCGAAACGGGATTCGATCAGCGTCGTTCTGTCGGAACGAGACTTCCCTCAAAACGCGCGAATATGTTAGTTAACTTAGATAGGGTTTTTATTTGGAGGACGAGCGACTAGTCGACAACTGGCATGGCAGGGAAATACGTTACGTCGGAAAGTAACCTACCCGACGATCCAGAGGGGGAGGAAATCCAGTTACAAGTGAGCGACGAAGAAACGAAAGAGATCTTCGACATCCGGGCCAAGATCGATCGAGATCCGGACAATCTCACCGATCCGGACACGCTGACCGTCGTCAAAGGGCCGCACGAGAACACCAAAGAAGAGTGGTATCTCGACGTCCTCGAGACGGACAGCGGCGATTCGATCGATACCGATCTGCTCGAGTCGACGATGGCCGAGGTCGAGGAACAGTCGACCGTGATCAACACCAGGTCGAAGGAAGTGAAGACGCTCCTGCAGTATCTCACGGAGAAAGGAGAGCACGAGTCCGTCTCCGAGGCGAGCCGAACGATCATGCTCGACTACCTGTCCGATACGTATCCGGAACTCGTGAGCGAGTACATCGACCTCAAAGTGCAGTCCGAGCGCGACGAACTGGCAAACGAGTTGCACAATCACAAATGACGATCCACAGCTTCCGACAGTACCTTCAGACGCTCGAGACGAGAGGCGATCTCCATCGGATCTCCGAGCCCGTTTCGTGGAATCTCGAGGCCAGTGCCGTCACGATGCTGTTGAACGTCGAAGACAGCGCCGTTCCGCTGTTTGAGAGCGTCGAATCGGCGCAACTCGTCGGCGACCCGTATCGAGGAACCCAGCGCAGACCGTGGGATCGAATCGCACTCGGGCTGGGATTGCCACCGGATCTCTCGTACAGTGAATACTACGAATCGGTGATCGATCGACTGAAGGATCCGATCGAACCGGTGACGGTTTCCGCGGACGATGCACCCTGTAAAGAAGAAATCCGGACAGGTGACGAGATCGATCTCCTTGACTTCCCGTGGCCGTACATTCACGCGGGCGACGGCGGGCGCTATTCGAACGTCCACACGCTTATCGCACCGGATCCCGATTCCGACTGGGTCGACTGGTCGAATCATCGAACGATGATCCACGACAGCGAAACGAGTAGCGTCCTCCTGTTAGCGGGCGAGCAAACACCGAACCTCTACTACTACAAGTACGAAGAGCGAAACGAACCGATGCCCGTCGCGATCGCCGTCGGCGTCGAACCAGCGGTCCGGTACACGTCCGTAATGTGGATTCCGACGGGTCGGAACGAGGCCGAATACGCGGGCGGGTTGAAACGGGAGCCGGTTGAACTCGTTCCGTGTGAAACGAACGATCTCCTCGTTCCGGCGACAGCCGAACTCGTCATCGAGGGCGAGATCCTTCCGAACGAGCGCCGCGACGAAGGCCCCTTCGGCGACTATTTCGGCTATATGCACGGTCCCAGAAGATCGATGCCCCTCTTTCGAGTGACAGGAATCACGCACCAGACGGATCCGATACTCCCGTTCTGCGTCGAAGGTACCGGCGTCGGGCATTCGGAGAACACGACCAGTTCGATGGAGGTCGGTTGCGTCGGCCCGGATGCGACGCTCGGACTACGAACCGCCCAGTTCGACGTCGAGTGCTGTGCCCCGTGGAAGTCGACGCCGCGAACGATCTATACGATCTCGACCGAGAAGACCAATCCCAGCTATCTCCACGATATGGCGAATTTCATCTTTACGACGTGGGGGATGCTCCACGTCGACTTCTTTATATTCGTCGACGCGGACGTCAATCCGCTCGACCAACGAGAGGTACTCGAGGCGCTCGCGTTATACGCGGATCCGGATACCGACTTTCACCAGTTCGGGGTCGAAACGATGCCGAAAGTTCCGCTGAACATCTATCAAACGCCGACCGAAAAGGGCGACATCCAGACCGGAACGTCGAAAGCGAAGACGGCGAAGGCGTACATCGATGCGACCAGCGATAGGTCTGCGCGGAAATCGCAGCCGACCGGCGACGTCGAGCGCAGATATCGGGCGCAAAAGATACTCGAACGGGCCGGCGTCGACACGAGCACGCTGTCGTTCGTCGATCCCGGGGAGGGTGCGCAATGACGGCGCTACGACGACATCTCGAGCGACTTCGGGAGACCGACGACCTGGTTTCCGTTACGGAACACGTCCACTGGGACGGTGCAGTCGCCGAGGTCGCGAGCGAGGCGATCCGCCATAACTGTCCCGTCACGCTCTTCGAGAACACGTCCGGTGCGGTCCGCCCGGTGAGCGGCGTTTACGGCGGCGCCGACCAGTTCGCCAGCGCCGATCAACAACCGTGGCAACGCATTACGCAGGCCCTCGATCTCGGCGCGGAACGATCGTATATCGAACTGATCGAGCGCCTGGCTCGGTGGCAGTCGTCCGCGGTCGACGACCGCGTCACTGACAAACCGGCCGCAACCGTCCGTGAGGGGATCGATATGTACTCCCTCGGGCTGCCGACGGACGGTAACGGGACGCCGCTCGTCTCCATGGGTCTGCTCGTCGTGGAGGCCAACGGCGTCACGACCTGGGCTCCGATCAGGGGTCGAGTACAGCGGAGCCGGACGTTACGACTCGCTGTCCCCGAGGCGGTCACCAAGTGGTGTTCGCCGTCGGCCGACGTAAGCGTCGTTTTCGGTGTCTCGGCCGCCGCTCTCATCGCGGCGCTTCAGGGGTGGACACAGGGCCAGACGACGCCGACCGTCCCGGAATTGGCAGCGGGATTGACCGACGTCCCTGTGACGACGATCGATTCGCGGATCGTTCCGACGGACGCCGAAGTACGCATCGACGGCCGGATGAGTCCCGTCGAATCGGAGGCAGTGATCGACGAAACCAAGCCGAAAGCAGCGTGGGAACTGGCGTGCGAGACGACGACCGTCGATGTCGACGCCGAGGCGATCGCACTCCGTGAGGAACCGATCGTTCCGTTTACTCCGCTCGGCGAGCCCTTAACCGACGATCTGCACCTGATGTGTCTTGTCGAGACGGCGAAGCTCTTCCGTCGAGTGAACAACTACTGGGGCGTCTCGCCCGTCGAGTGGATTCAGTTGCCGGTCGAAGGGCAACTTGGCTTCTGTATCGTCTCGAGCGAAATCCTGTACGCCGGATTCGAGTGGCAGCTCGCTAATACGCTCTTCTCGTTCTCGGACCTGTTCGACAAGGTACTCATACTTGACGAGCAGGCTGATCCGTCGAACCTGGCTCGAGCGATCGACGACATGTGGGTCAAGGCCCACCCCGCCAACGACTGGATCTTCAGCGAACCGAACGCCTCGAGCGCGACGGCGCCGCTATACCGTTCCGACGGATCGAACGGCTCCCGGCTCTACATCAATGCGACGTGGGATCCGCGGTGGGACGAAGAGTACATCGCACCTCGCGTGAATTTCGAGACGTCCTTTTCCGAGAACGTGCTGGAGTCGGTCGCCGACAGGTGGGAGGAACTAGGGCTCGACGCGCTCCTCGACGAGCGCGGAGTGAGCGACGTCCGTGAGTGACGTCGTCAGGGTTTCCGTCGGCGGCGGATCGCCGGAGGGAACGAACTGTGCGTACCTGCTTCCGGCCCGCGGCGTCGTCATCGATCCAGGTCCGCCGTCCGATACTGCGTGGACTGCGCTTCGGGACGGGATCGCGGACGCCGGGATCGCGATAACGGACGTGGATCACGTCCTTCTCACCCACTGGCACATCGACCACGCCGGCCTCGCGTCCCGTCTCGCGGATCGCGCCGACGCCTCGATACACGCTCACGCCGATGATACGCTGCTGATCGGCGACTACGCGGCCGCTCGCGAGCGGCGATGTCGTCGCGATCGACGGGTTCTCGAGCGATGGGGCGTCCCGGAGTCGGTTCGGGACGACGTCTCGAGCGCCGATACGCCGTCTCCGGTACCCGACTCGTTCGCGGTGACGCCCCACGGAGACGGTGATACTGTCGTCGACGTCGAGTTCGTTCACACGCCGGGTCACACCGTCGGTCACGTCTCGTTCCGGACGGACGAGGGGATCTTCCTCGGGGACCTGCTGCTACCAACGTACACGCCGAACGTCGGAGGGAGCGATACGCGACTCGACGATTCGCTCGGTCAGTATCTCGCATCGCTGAATCGCTTCGAATCGATACGGACGGACGGATACCCAGGACACGGTATGGAAATCGAGATTCCGACGGCGATCGACGAAGCGCGACGCCACCACCGGAACCGGGCCAGAGCGGCCTTTCGTGCGATCGCGACACCGGAACCGTCGGCGCGGACGCCGTGGGATGTAGCGCGAGAGCTGTTCGGTGAACTGCGCGGTATCCACGCGAAATTCGGCGCGGGCGAGGCGGCCGCGCACCTGCGGCGACTCGCCGAACTGGGTCCCGTCGAACGTCTTGACGGAACGCCGGTTCGATACCGTCCTGCGATCGACTCGTATCCGACCGGCCTTCTGCTGACGCCGTAATTCGAATCGGCGACGGCCGCCGTTCTCTGGTCGACGCCCTATCGTGGCCGCAGCGTTCGCCGCGAGTCGTCGGTCGAGACGAAGAGATACGGCGGCGCCTCTCTCGTCTCTTCTCGCTACGGGCTGAGAACGGGCGCGGACGGTATGTCAGAGGCGAGACCGACGGTACCGCGAGCGACCGTTACTCCTCATCGCCCGGTTCCTTGTCGCCGAGTTCGACGCCCACGAAGTCGGGCTTGCGGTCGTTGAGGAAGGCGTCGACGCCCTCCTTCGCGACGTCGGAACCGAGGAGGCGGTTCTGCAGTTCGCGCTCGTGGGCCAGCGCGTCCGACAGCGGCATTTCGAGGCCCTCGTTGACGGCGAGCTTGTTGTTACCCACCGCGACGCTCGGCTTCTCGGCGATCTCCTGTGCGAACTCGAAGGCGGCGTCTTCGACCTCTTCCGGCGGATGGATCTCGTCGAAAATCCCCCTCTCCGTCGCTTCTTCCGGCGTGAGAGTATCGCCGGTGAGCATCATCCGTAGCGCTTCGGAGCGATCGATGTATCGAGGTAGCAGTTGCGTCCCCGCCTCGCCGGCGATGAGTCCGAGGTGAATCTCGGGCATGCCGATGTTGTAGTCGTCATCGTCGCCGATGTATCGGAAGTCACAGCCGAGCGCGAGCTCGAGGCCGCCGCCCATGCAGTGACCGTTGACCATCGCGATGAAGATAGTGTCGGTCGTCCGCATCTTCATGATGATCTCCTTGCTCGTCTGACTCGCGTAGCCGACCTGCCGACCGGACTCCTCCTGCAGAACCTGAATGTCGAAGCCCGTCGAGAAGAACTTCTCGTTGGAACTGCCGAAGAGGACGGCGCGGACGTTCTCGTCGAACCGAACGGCCTCGATGGCGCGCTGGAGGTCCAGCAAGACCTCGATGTCGTGTGCGTTCGCCGGCGGCCGGTCGAGGCGAAGGATACCGACGTGGCTGTTTATTTCCGTCGTGAAATACTCCAGATCTAGCTCACTGAACGCTGGGAGCTCCATACAGGACTCACATCGCTACCGCGCCATAAAAAGCTTTCTAAATTCGGAAAATATATTTTGTGTAAATAATGGGGAAGCTGTCGCTATGGGTACCGAGGGCGAACGTCGAACACGAGGTCGGTTACCGACCGGTGTCCGGATTCGCGCCGTCGTATTTGATCCGTTCGAACACTGTGTTGCAGCCGTTGCAGTAGTACTGGGCCTTCGAAATTTCGCTGCCGAAAGCGGACTCCCGTTCCGTATCCGCCGACTCACAGAACGGACACGTCACGGTCAATTTCGAGAGTCGATCGTTCATTCCCATCATCAGTTCATAAAGAACAGCTCGTTCTCTTCGCCGCGGAGCTGTCGGACGTCTTCGTCGCTGATTGCCCCGCCGCCGGCGCGTCGTTGCGTCTCGTCCCACTCCTCGAGAGCCGGAGCGTTCCAGTCGACGTTCTCGAGAGAGACGTCCGTTTCCGCGAACAGCTCTCGGTAGTGGTTGGCGAACGACTCACGGATCTCGGCGACCGGCCGATCCGTGAATCCGGAACCGAACACCGGATCCTCGTCAGCATCGTACGCGGTCGGACCGATCAGCGAGAGCGTCTGCGGGAGCGTCGTCTCCAGGGTTCGCTGGATCGTTTCCGGATCGTCTTCGGCCAGCGTTTCCAGCCGGGCGTCGTGGTACTCCAGGTGGAAGTACTCGTCTTCGCCCATCTTGGTGATCAGGCCGAACAGGTCGTCCCGATCGATCGCGTCGATCAGGTACCACGACGCGCGGTCTGCCGGAGCGATCGACGCGATGTACGACGGCCACTCGCCGTCGATGCGGTCGAGACAGGCCGCGTTGGCGAACTCATCGGGCTCGCGGTCGCCGCTCAGCCAGTCGGCGTCTCGACCCTGTCCTTCGAGTTCGCGCGCTAGCTGGCGGACGTGGCCGATTTCCTCCTGTGCGGCGCTCGCACCGCCGATGTCGTCCTCGAGCGACGGACCCGAGAGGCTCCACTGGGCGTACCGGTGTCCGAGCAGGAGCTTCGTGTCGTAGACGGCCTGTACGTAGTCGAGCGCCAGTTCGGGCCAGGTATCGTCACTCACTGGCACTCACCTCGAGTTCGGGTCGGCCGCCGGTCACTTCGAGGAGATCCGCCTCGTTGATGACGGCGAGGAAGTCCCAGTCTTCTTCGTTGAACGTGTTGTGTGCGTACATCTTTGCGAGTCGATCGCTCTCCGCGGTGACGTTACCGATATGTTTGGTATCATCACCTTGATTGATTCGTGCGAATACTTCGTATTTCATGGCGGTTAGAGGCTGATTCCTGCTTCGCGCATCTTTTCTCGGACGGCATCGGTGAGCATGTCCTTCGACCAAACGGGATCCCAGACGACGTCGATTTCGACCTCGTCGACGCCGTCAACGACCGCCAGACAGCTCCGGATATCGTTGTGGATCATGTCGTAGGCCGGGCAGCCCATACAGGGGAATGTCAACTCGACGGTGACGTGGCTGTCCTCTTCGCAGATGTCGTAAACCATCGCCATTTCGACGAGGCTCACCGGGATGTGCGGATCCGGAATCTCGTCGAGGATATCCCACAGCTCCCGCTCGAACGGCGTCGCATCGGCGCGGCGCCGTTCGACGAACTCACTGGTCAGTGACGCGTTCGCCGATACATTCGCCGGTTTTCGTGCACTCGACATAACTAGGCCCCGATGTCAACGGTACTGGACTGGATCATGTCGATGTACTTCTCGTTCGCCGGACCGCGGGAGCGCCAGCGATCCATCACGTCGGACCACGAAATTGGCTCGTCGAAGCGCCACTCCTTGTTGTCGGCGTCGAAAGCGACCGGCATATCGTAGTCGAGGACGTACTCGTCGCGCTTCTCGTCGTAGCGGGCCGGCACGTCAAGCTCCAGTTCGTTCGTCAGCGGCAGCGTTCGGGACAGCCAGTCCTGGCGGAGCTCGTCGTTGGACTTACCCTTGATCCGGTACTCGAGCTGGTCGTCGTGTTTCTTCTTGTCGTCGGGCATGCCGAACCACTCGACGCCCATCGGGAACATCCAGTCGACGGCCTCCTGGAGACGCTGCTTGGTCTTGTCGCTGTTGTTCGCAAGTCGCCGCATCCACGTCTCGCCGTGACGGAGGTGGAACTGCTCTTCCTTGCTCACTTTTGTCAGCGCGCGCTTCCACGGCGCGTAGGAGGTGTTCTCGTGGATGTCGCTGAGGAGAACGATCCCTGCGCGGTCGAACAGCCCGTGGGCCGTGACGAGCTCGGCGAAGTTGTCGATGTGCTGGTCGAACCCGTAGGTATTGCGAAATTCGTGGGGTTCGCGCTCGTAGATGAGTTCCTCGCGGTCCTCGCCTAAGTCCTCGAGCAGTCGGTAGGCGATGTGGCCGTGGCCGAGCTCGTCCTGAATGACGCTGATACACGACGCGCGGGCGTCGAGCGACGGCGCGTTCAGCGACTGTTCGTAGTACGCTGGCGCGCTCATCAACTCCGTATCGCCCGATACCGTCAGGATCTGTTTGAGCGCCTTCTTGTACCCGTCGGTCATCTCTTCCGTCGATTCGATCATCCGCCCGTTCTGCAGCTCCTCTTTGAATCGCTTCTCGGTGGGCATAGCTCTAATCTTCCAACAGAACCTTTCTACTCGAAGGTAATAATTGTTTCCTGTATACGGTTCGTGTATCTACCGAATTGGGGCGCGACGGGATTCGCGGTTCGATCGGTCCGACGTGAGCGCCCCGGCGACCCCCGATATCCCTCGGTCTCCATCCGGGTATCCATCGCTCACCAGCTGCCCCGCGCCACTTCGGACCGGACCAACCGCGAAAAGTGTAAAAAAACGGAACTCAATGACCAGTGCATTTTTTAGTAGTCCATCTCTGACGATAATGCATGACGTACGAGATACGCCAGGCAACCTTAGATGACGGTACCGAACTGCTGGAACTGTGGCACGGGTTCACGAGCCACCTCTCGGAGTACGACGACCGGTACGAACACAAGGAGAGCGCCGACGATCGCTGGCTGCAGTACTTCGAGAATCAGCTCGTCGGTTCGAAATACGGGACCGTTATCGTCGCTGAAGAGGAGAGGACGGGCGAACTCATTGGCGTCCTGGAGGCACGCATCATGGGGAATCACCCGATCTTCCGGCTGCAGGACCACGGGTACATCAACGGCCACTACGTCGCGGAGGAATACCGGGGTAGCGGCGTCGGCGCCGCGCTGCTGGACGAAGTTCACGACTGGTTCGAGCAGTCGGAGAAAGACATCGACTTCTATCGCGTCGACGCGATCCACGGCGACGAGTCCGCGGAAGCGTTCTATGAGTCGAACGGCTTCGAACCGGTCGAACACGTCTTCGAACGATCTATCGATCGAGAGCAGTAAGCAATGGTCGAGAGTTACACAGTCGAGTTCGTCGACGAGGGACAGACGATCGAAGTGCCGGCCGACAAGCCGATCCTCGAAGCGGCTGAGGAAGCCGGCCTCGCCCCGCCCTACCAGTGCCGAATGGGCGTCTGTGGGGTCTGCAGCGGCATGCTCGTCGAAGACGGTGAAGTCGACCAGACGGAAGGAATGTTCCTCTCGGATAGCGAGAAAGAGGAAGGATACGTCCTGACCTGTATCGCGAAGCCGCGCTCGAACCTCCGGATCCGGACGGACGAAAGCCCCTAAAACCGACAGGCGGATCACACTCTTTTCGCTCCGATCGTACCACCTATACCGCAGTATCCGTCGCGGTTCGCTACGACGATCCCGGTCGCTGGACGGTGCGACGGGCGCCGGCTGTCGCGAGACGATCACCAGCGAGTCGCCGATTCGCTGTCATCTCCTCCGGGCAGCCGTGGCTGTCCCTCCGTCTCGTATACGGCTAGCGTATACGCCACTATCCCGTTCGTCGAGTTGTGTTTACACCAGTACTACTGTAATAGAATCGATCGACGTTCGACGGAGTACGATGCTATCGGAACGAGTGGCGAGCTCACTTTTTTTACAACAGTATGTGTGTAATATATCGCTGTTAGTACCGAGCAGTTCAGGACGTGAGATGGTGGAGTGACCTGGTATGTATACGATTTACGAATACGAATCCGTATACGCCATATGTTATCGTTCACCATCAGTAACAGCGTCCCGGCGAAGCCGTCCAGAACGGGTGATTTATCGCTGCGATCGTCGGAACCGACGTACTCACCCGCGCGTCGCATGCGGTTTCCACTGGTTGATGGACTGAACCGGTCGGGAGTTCAGTTTTCTACCCGAGGTGGCGTCGCTGGGAGGAAATCAGTGTGCGGCGTCGATTGATCCGCGCCTCGAGTCGATCGGTGACGCGGTCGAGAACGAGCGCTACCGAGATATTCGACCAGGGCGGCTGCGTGTTCTATCGCTACTGGTGTTCCGCTTCTCGCAGTTCGGTTCGTCGGATCTTCCCGGTTTCCGTTCGCGGGAGCCCTTCCCGGAACTCGACCTCGCGTGGGTACTTGTACGGCGCGAGCACGTCCTTGACGTGGTTTTGAATCTCCGTGATGAGTTCTTCTCCGGGCTCGACGTCGTCGTAGAGGACAACGAACGCTTTCACGATCTCACCGCGCTCCTCGTGGGGACTGCCGACGACGGCGACTTCAGCGACCGACTCGTGTTCTTCGATGACCGCCTCGACCTCTGGGCCGGGGATGTTATACCCACTCGAGATAATGAGATCGTCGCTGCGGGACTTGTACTCCAGTCGACCGTCCTCATACTGGACGAAGATATCGCCTGGGATCGACCAGCCGTCCTGATTGACCTCAAGTTGCTTTTCGGGGCGGTCCCAATACGCGATCCCGGTCGGTCCGCGGACCGCGAGCAGACCCGCTTCGCCGCGTTCGAGGTCCTCACCGGTGTCGGGATCAACGATCTTACACTCGTATCCGGGGACCGGATAGCCGGTCACGCTTGGATCGATCTTCTCGGTATGGCGGTGACTGATGAAGATGTGAAGCATCTCCGTCGTTCCAATCCCGTCGAGGAGGTTGATCCCGTACTCCCTCTCGAAGTTCTCGTAGGTCGTCGGCGTCAGCGGCTCGCCGGCGCTGAGACCGAGTCGCAACGACGAGACGTCGTACTCCTCGGGACCGTCGGGGTGCTGGGAGAGGATTTGATTGAATCCGGTTGGGATCGAACAGAGGATCGAGATCCCGTGATCCTCGATCGCTTCCAGCAGGTCGCCGGGGTCGGCGTCCGCGACGAGGCTCGTACTCGCACCAAACCGGAGCGGGAACGTGACGAGATCGCCGTAGCCGTACGCGAAGGGAAGCGGCGGATTTCCGCCGAAGACGTCGTCTTCAGTCGGTTCGAGGCAGTACCGCGCGTACGAGTCCGCGGTGGCCAGCACGTTCCGATGGGTGTGGATCGCACCCTTAGGTCGCCCGGTCGTCCCGCTCGTGTAGAGCAGTAACGCGATATCGTCGCGCTCGGTCTCGTAAGCTTCGAGTTCGTCGTCGGCGTCGTCGAGCAGGTCGTCGTAGCTGTGGTAGCTGTGGTCGACGCCGGTGCGCTCGGCGACCACGATGTCCCCGACCGTCTCGAGTTCGGGCAGCGCGTTCTCGACTTCGTCGAGGAGATCGTCGTAGACGACGACGGCCGACGCCTCGGCGTTGTTGATGATGTACTCGAGTTCCTTCGCCCGGAGGAGTTTCATCGACGGGAGCGCGACCCCGCCGATCTTCTGAACCGCCAGACAGGAGACGATCGCTTCCGGCCGATTCGGGAACCGTACCACGACCCGGTCGCCGGCGCCGATCCCGAGGTCACGGAGGGCGTTCCCCATGCGGTTGACCTTCTCCCGAAGTTCCTCGTACGTGATCGTCCGATCCTCGAAGTAGATCGCGACGTTCTCGCCCCGTCCCTCGCGGATGTGTCGGTCGACCAGTTCGTCGACGACGTTGATCCGTTTCGGGTAGTGGAGTTCCGGGAGCGAGTAAACGTGCTCCGGAGCGTTCTCTTCGTCCGGCAGATACTCCTCTGTGATACTCTCCTGCATACGACTACTCCATCATAGCTTTAAATTATATACCTACCGGTTCCTTCGGATGCAGTATCTCTGAAAAATACAGTAGTCCGTTATCCGTTTCCGCTCGAACGATTATTCGGACCGTCCTGCTCTGCCCGGACTTCGTAGCGTCCGTCGTCAGCCCGTCGGACCGCCGCTCCGATGGTAGACCCCCTCGTCGGGGATGGCCGGAGCGATCCGCTCGTACGTCTCCCCCTCAAGTTCGCCCGTTTTGACGACATCTGTCGACGCGAGGTCGGCGACGCGGGTTTCGGGGGTCGATTCCTCGAGGCCGGTGATGCGCGAGTCCGTTCACCGAAAAGTGAGTTGCCGGCGACTCGGTGAGTAGCGCGCTGATGAGTTCAGGTCCAGAACCCGTCCGGATCGAACGTCCGAACGAGGTCCAGTTCCTCGGCCGTCGGTTCGGGCGTTGTTTCGACGGCTCCGTCGCCGACATCGTCGGCCGTCTGTACGTCCCACGGGAAGGCCGCAAGTACGTCTTCGATCTCGGATCCGGGATGGACGCTGCGGAGGTAGAGTTCACCACTGTCGTCGAATCCGAACGTCGCCTTCGACGTGACGAGCGCGCTCGGACCGCCGCCGGGTGCGGGACGGTCGTCGCGACCGTCATCGTCGGCCGGATAGCCGGGACTTGTCACGTACTCGACCGACTCGGCGAACCGGCGCGGTTCGTGGGGCATAAGCAGGACGGTCCGATCGGCCATACACGCGATATCGCAGGCGCCGCCGCTGCCGGGGAGGCGGATCTCTCGATCGCCGGCGGTCACTCGAGTCGTGTTCAGGTTCCCGTAGCGGTCGATTTCGGCGCCGCCGAGGAACCCGACGTCGATATCGCCGCGCTGGAGGCGGGACATGATGTCGACCATGCCCGTCGTCGAGACGGCGCGGTCCAGGTTCGGAAGATCGCACATCGTGTGAATGAAGCCGTCCGCGGGCGAATCCCGGACGACTCCGCTCTCGTAGACCGCCAGCGCGTTCGGCGCGTGCGTGCTGACCGCGACCTGAAACGCGATCAGCGGCAGTCGCATGCCGACGAACGCGGTGTCGCCGTCCTCGATTTCGCGCGCAGCGGTGGTGACCATCAACTCGCGATCCGTGTATTCGCTACTGGCCATACTGCACCTCCGCGGCGATGGTCGGCTCGGTGATCTCGAGGTCCGCGTCGACGAGCGTCGCGTACTCCTCGCGATCGGCGACGCCGTACACCCATTCGTCTGCCCACTCCTCGAATCCGCTCCGGCTCTCTGTCCGGCGATCGTACCGAAGGTAGTACTCGTTGTCTCGGTTGTAATAGCCGGCGACGGGCGACGGATGCGCTCCGAACGGGCACTCGACGACGCTGGCGACCTGTTCGCGCGTGATCGCGACCCTGCTCGGGTCGCTCTCGATGACGTCCGGTTCGACGATCTCCTCCGCGGTGACCAGCACGTTTTCGGCCGCGCCGACCGCCGGGCCGACGATTCCGGTGTTCCCCCACAGGTGGACGTCGCCCCGCGGGCTCGCACGTTGGGCGTGAACGATCGCCCAGTCGGGTTCGATGGCCGGGACGAGCGCGATCCGATCGCCCTCGAACGGGTCGGTCGCCTCGACGAACAGCTCGCTCCGTTCGAAGATGTCGCTTCCGAGTAGCGAGCGCGTCGGGAGGTACGGCACGCCCATCGCGCCGGCCTGTAGCGCGAGCGCGATGCTGAAATTGGAGTGGTCTTCGACCGCGATTTCCCCGCCCTCGACGGCCTCCCGGAACCGGTAGCCGGTGCCGGTGCTGACGTTTCCGACCCACGCGGCGCGGATCTCGGATGCCGCGCCGCCGCCGATCAACTGATCGAACAGCAGGTCGCTGATCGGTCCGATCAGGGTGAGATCGTCGATTCCCCGTCGCAGGAGTTCGTGCCCCGCCGCGAACGGGATCGCGTGTTCGAGCGCGAGGCCGACGGCGATCGAACTTCCGGGGTCGATATGCGATACCGCAACGTCCAGTGATTCGGTGCTTGCTACCACACCGTATCGAATGCCGATGGTCGCATATAAATCCTCGTTGGATATCTGCAAACCGACGCTCGTTTCCGCATATGATCGGAATCTATATGTATGATACCGCCTCACGGGAGTGTATGGTTCGCAGACCCACGGGTGAGTGTGGCAATCGAGCGGGGAGCAATCGGGCTTCGACGCCGACGATATCGAGACGTCAGTATCTGGCGGGCAGCGCAGCGGTCGGGGTAGGATCCGCGTTCGCCGGTTGTCTCGGCGGCGAAGACCGGTTGACCGTCGGTTACGCGCTCCCGTTTACCGGCACGTACGCGATACTCGGGGAAAGTATTGTCAACGGGTTCGAGTTGTACCTCGAGCAAAACGACGGCGAGATCGACGGTGAGGAGGTCGAAACCATCGAGCGGGACACGGAAGCCGATACGAACCGCGGCGTAGATGTGACGCGAGAGTTGCTGGTCGAAGAGCAGGTCGACGCGCTCGTGGGTCCGGTCTCGAGCGCCGTCGCGATCACGATGATGCAGACCATCGAAAACGAGGCGAGCGCGATCTGGCTGAACGCCAATGCGGGCGATTACCGGGTCACGGAAGAGGGCTGTCTGAACTACCACTTCCGGACGTCGTTCAACGACTGGCAGACGAGCGCGCCGCTTGCGGGGTGGGTCTACAACAACGTCGCGGACACCGTCTGTCTGGCCTACGCCGACTACGCGTTCGGCCAGAACTCGAAGAACTTCTTCAGGGAGGCGTTCGAAGACGCCGGCGGCGAGGTCGTCGCCGAAGTCGGCGCTCCGCTGGGGACCGACGACTACTCGACGTACCTGGGCGACATTGAGAACAGCGGCGCCGACGCGGTGTTCTCCTTCTTCGCGGGGAGCGACGCCGTCAACTACATCACGGACTTCGCCGACTACGGGCTCAACGAGGAGATGACCCAGACCGGGAGCGGCTTCCTGTTGTCGGAGGACACGCTCCCCGCACAAGGCGAGGCGGCGCTTGGCATGTACTCGCTGCTTCACTATGCGCCGACCCAGGAGACCGATCGAAACACGGAGTTCGTCGAGAACTACCGCGACGCGTACGACTCGTCGGCCAACGTCTACGCCTGTCAGGGGTACGATTCCGCACAGGCGTTCGCCGCCGCCGTCGAGGAGTCGGGCGGTTCGGATCCCAACGAGATGGCGGACGCCCTCGGCGGAACGGAACTCGACAGTCCACGAGGCAGTTTCCGGTTCAATCCCGAGACACACGAGCCGATCCAGAACCTGTACGTCCGGGAGGTCGTCGCAAGCGACGGGGAGCAACCCGTCGAAAACCAGGTCGTCGAAACGATCGAAGGAGTCGAAAGTCCCAGCTGGGGATGCAGCCTGTGAGTAGTATGATCCGGCGAATCCGCCGATACGTGCTCGATCGGACGGAAGGCAGTAGCCGACCACCCGACTCGAGTGGAGGATTCAACTGAGATGGTCGAAACGATACTCCGAGCCACGTTGCTCGGTCTACAACTGGGGGTGACGCTCGCGCTGATCGCCGCCGGCCTGACGCTGATCTTCGGTATGCTGGACGTCATCAACTTCGCACACGGGGCGCTCTACATGCTCGGCGCGTACTTCGGGGCCGTCATCGCGGCGGAACTCGGGAGCTTCTGGCTCGCGTTGGTGCTCGCACCGCTGTTCGTCGGCGTCGTCGGCGCCGCGATCGAAGTGCTGTCGCTTCGCCCCCTCTACGGCCGCAACCCCCTCTATCACATTCTCCTTACCTTCGGGTTTGCGATCATGATTCAGGGCACGGTCCTGCAGGTCTGGGGCGGACAGGCCAGACGGATCGCCCGACCGGACTTGCTGACCGGATCGGTCGCTATCGGATCGCTCAACTATCCGCTCTACCGCCTGTTCGTCCTGGTGGTGGGCACGATCCTGATCGTCGCCATCTGGCTCGCGATTGAACGGAGCAACTTCGGCATCCTCATGCGAGCCAGCGCCCACGATACCGAGATGGTAAATGCCCTCGGAATCGACGTCTCGAAGGTGTTCACCGGCGTCTTCGTCTTCGGTGCGGTGCTGGCAGGACTTGCGGGCGTCCTGCTGGCCGTCTCGCGATCGGTCAACCCCGGAATGGGGATGGGCATCATCATCGAAGCCTTCGTGATCGTCGTAATCGGCGGTCTCGGGAGCTTCCGTGGCGCTGTTTACACCGCGTTGCTCATCGGACTGGTCACTTCGTACGGGGCGTTGATCGCGCCGACGCTGACGGAGTTATTCCTCTTCGGACTGATGGCCGTGGTACTGATGATCAAACCAAACGGATTCTTCGGCACGACAGAGGCAGCATAGATGCAATCAGCACTCGAGTACATCCGACAACGGGACGCACCGCAGACCGGGAACCAGATCCTCTCTCGGCCCGGTCGACTCGCGTTGGTGGCGGGCCTCCTCGTCCTCGCCGCAGTAGGGCCGGTCATCCAGTCGGTCCAGCCGTTCTGGCTGAACCTCCTGATTCGAATGCTGACGTTCGCGCTGTTGGCACTGAGTCTCGACTTCATCTTCGGCTACGCCGGACTCCTATCGTTTGGCCACGCCGCGATGTACGGCACCGGCGGGTATGCCGCGGCGCTCCTGATTACGGACGTGACCGCGAGCGCGCTGGTCGTCCTGCCGATCGCGATCCTCACCGGCGTCGTCACGGCCGCGGTGATCGGCTGGCTCAGCGTACGAGCTCGTGGGATCTACTTCGCCATGCTGACGCTGGCGTTCGCACAGATGCTCTACGTCGTCGCGTTCACGGACCTCCCGGCGACGATCGTCGCCGCGGAGACGGTGACTGGCGGCGACAACGGGCTTTACGGCATCCAGCTGTACGAACTGTTCGGGATCGACTTTCGCGATCGGCTCAACTACTACTATCTGACGCTCGGAATCGTGGCGCTGTCGCTGGCCGGATTGGTTCGACTCGCTAACTCTCCGTTCGGTCGGGTCCTCCAAGGAATTCGCGAGAACGAAGAGCGCGTCGAATTCGTCGGCTACGACGTTCAGCGGTACAAAGTCATCGCGTTCTCGATTAGCGGCGGGTTCGCCGGTCTCGCAGGTGGGCTCTACGTCCCGTTTCAAAGCGCTGCCAATCCCGGACTGCTCCATTGGACCGTCAGTGGCGAGCTTGTGGTGATGGTCCTGCTCGGTGGCATGGGAACCTTCTGGGGGCCGATGCTCGGTGCCGGACTCGTCGTCCTGCTCGAGGATCGTCTCGGCGGCGTCGCGAGCTGGGAGATTATCCTCGGCGGCCTGTTCGTCGCCGTCGTAATCTTCGCCCCCCGCGGCCTCGCTGGGGTGATCGTCTCGTTCCGGAACGATCCCCGCGCTGCCGTCGGGCAGGCACGACGAGCGATCGAAAACTACGTCGAAACGGTGAGAGGCTAACGATGAGCGAGAACGTAGACGACCTCGAAACGGCGATCGAGACCGAGACCGAAACGTCGACCGACGCTCGGTCGGAGCCGCCAAGCGACGTGATCCTCCGAACGGAGGGCCTCACCAAGATGTTCGGTCCGCTCACGGCGATCGATTCCGTCTCGCTCGACGTCCTCGCCGACGGGATCACGTCGATCATCGGGCCCAACGGGGCCGGGAAGACGACGCTGTTCAACGTGTTCTCCGGGAAGTACACGCCGACCGACGGCCGAATCGAGTTCCGGGGTGAGCCGATCGGCGGGCACCCGCCGCACGAGATCGTTCGCCGCGGAATCGTCCGGTCGTTCCAGATCACGAACTTCTTCTCGGAGCTCACCGCGCTCGAGAACGTCCGACTCGCGGCGCAGGCCCGATACTCCGGCTTCGGCGCGTCGGACTTCCTCGCTCATCACGCGTCGTTCGAGGGGCCGATCGCCGATGCCGAGCGGATTCTCGAGCAAGTAGACCTCGACGACGTCGCCCGCGAACCCGCCTCGAGCCTCTCCTACGGGCAGCGACGCCACCTCGAGATCGCGATCGCCATCGCGTCGGATCCGAAGCTCCTGTTGTTGGACGAGCCAACGGCCGGGATGAGTCCCGAAGAGACTCGGGAAACGGTCGAACTGATCGAGGACATCGCAACGGATACGACGATCGTGATCATCGAGCACGACATGGATATCGTTATGGGAATCTCCGATCGGATCGCGGTGCTGAACGAGGGATCGCTACTCGCGCAGGGGACGCCGACGGAGATCCAGCGGGACGAACGCGTCCAGCGAGCGTATCTACGAGGTGGTGGGCGTGAGTGAGCGATTGCTCACTGTCGACTCGATCGACACCCACTACGGGGAGAGTCACATCCTCTTCGATCTCTCGCTCGCCGTCGACCGCGGCGAAATCGTCGCCCTCGTCGGCCGAAACGGCGCGGGAAAGACGACGACACTTCGGAGCATCATGGGGTTGACTCCCCCGACGGACGGAACGATCGCGAAGGCCGGCAGCCGGATCGACGGACTCGACCCACACGAGATCCGGAAACGGGGTCTCTCGTGGATTCCCGAGGAGCGACGCGTGTTCGGGAGTCTGACTGTCGCGGAGAATCTACGACTGGCAGCACACAGCGGCGCTGACGATCAGACCGAGCGATTCGAGGAGATCTACGAGCAATTCCCACGACTCGACGAGCGCCGGGCCCAGAAGGCCGGGACGATGAGCGGCGGCGAACAGCAGATGCTCGCGATCGCTCGCGCGCTGCTGGGCCCCGAGACGGACCTCCTCCTGCTCGACGAACCGAGCGAAGGGCTGGCGCCACAGATCGTCGACGACGTCGCCGACATCGTTCGAGAGCTGAACGAACGCGGCGTTACGATCCTGCTCGTCGAGCAGAACGCCGAGATGGCGCTCGAGCTGGCCGACCGCGCGTACGTCCTGGAGACCGGCGAGATCGTCCACGAGTCCACCGCCACGGAACTGCTCGACGACCGCGAAACGATGGAGGGATATCTCGGTGTCAAATGATCGTCGTACGCCTCATGTCCTCAGAAACCACGACGCGGATCAGTAGCGGTTCGATGCGCGTCTCGAGGCTATCCGAACGCCTAACTGCACGCGGCTACATCCGTGTGACTATGCGGAACGCAACCGAACGCATCAAGGGAGGTGTATCGACGTGGACGTAGCGTCCGAGCGAATCCACGACCTCGTTCGCGTCGAACACCTCGCGGACGACGCCGTCGCTCGCCTCGTGATGGAGGAGGGAGAGTCGCCGATGAACGTCTTCCAGCCCTCGAAAGTCGAGGCGATGGCGACGGCGGTCGAAGTCCTCGCGGGGGACGTCGATTGTCTCGTTCTCTACGGCGAACCGGTGTTCTCCGCGGGTGCGGACCTCCGTTCGGTCAAGCAGATGCCTCAGGAGATGCGTTCGGCGAAAATCGACACGATCGCGGCCGCGTCGAACCGGTTTATCCGATCGGTCAGGGAGTTTCCGGCCCCGGTCATTTCGGCCGTCACCGGCGTCGCGGCCGGCGGCGGTCTCGGCTTCGCGCTCGCATCGGACCTGATCAGTATGCACGAGGACGCGGTATTCGACACCGCGTATTCCCGAATCGGACTTACGCCGGACAATGCGACACCGTTTTTCCTGGTGCGGACGGTCGGTCCGCACCGGGCTCGGGAGTTGCTGTTCGATCCCGATCCGATTTCCGCAGTGGACGCGGTCGATCTCGGACTCGCGAACGAGCGGTACGAGGGCTCGGAATCGGCGTTCCTCGAGTCTGTGACCGAAGACGCAATCCGGTACGCGAACGGGCCGACCGAAACGTACGCCCAGACGAAGCGCCTCCTCGATACCGCTTTCGACGGCGCGCTCGATCAGCACCTCGAGCAAGAGCGATCGACGATCAAGCGAATGAGCGATTCGGACCTGTTTGACGAGGGGTTAGCAGCGTTCTTCGAGAAACGCCAGCCCGACTGGGGCTGATTTCTTCCGCCCTTTCGACCGGATATTAACTGATGCCGGGAGAGATCACAATCGTACATACGTAGATGAGCGGTTAACCTCCATAATCTATTCACCACAGTAACCCATTGGTGTCCCTGCGTACCGTGAGTGATATTAGCAGGCGAAGCGTGCTTAGAGCGTCGACACTAGCGCCGGCCGGGCCGATCGGACTCGCCGGCTGTCTCGGTGGGCTACGAGACGGGACGGGTACTGTTCGACGTCGGCTTCGCTATCGAGGAGGGCGAGATCGTCTCCCTGTTGGGACGAAACGGCGCCGGAAAAACGACGATGCGATCTGTCGTCGGCGCAGACGTGCCTCGCGTGAGCGGCGGCCAACAACATGACGAGACGACCGGCATCACCGGCCGAACGATCCGCACCGTCGGCGACTCCGTCAGCATCGTTTCGGCTTCCGAAATCGAGCGAACCGCTATCAGCGAGAACGGGTGGACGACGAATCGGCTCACGGCGGCGCTCCAGGACGAACTGGGGCTCGACGGTGATACCGGCTGAGACGCTCCCAGCTTCGACTCCTCGAGCCGCGGTACCGACAGTACCGCCGAGTAAGTCGACTGATATCTGGTCGTTTTATCAGGTCCGGCCGCAAGCGTTCACGTGATGTCGACCATCTACTTCGAAGACATTGCGGAGGGAACCGTCAGAGACCTCGGAAGCTACGCGGTACCGAAAGACGAGATGATGGCGTTCGCCGAACGGTACGATCCCCAACCGATCCACGTCGACGAGGAGGCGGCGGCGGAGTCCGTCTTCGGTGCAGTGATCGCCAGCGGCTGGTACACCGCGAGCGTCTGCATGCGACTGTTCGTCGACGGGTTCCTCGGCGAGACGGCGAGTATCGGGTCACCGGGGCTGGACGAACTCGCTTGGTCGGAACCGGTGTACGCCGCCGACACGCTGCTCGTCAAGAACGAAATCCTCGAGACGCGCCCGTCGCGGAGTCGGAACGATCGGGGTTACGTGCGCAATCAGATCCGCGCGTACAACCAAGACGGTGACGAGGTGCTCGAGTGGACTGGAACCAACATACTCCTCCGTCGCGACGCCGACTGACTACCGACCAGTCACGCGGAATTACGGTCCCAAGCTCATCGCCGGTAGCGACCCCGAGAATTCGATCGACGGCTGATGCTGCGGATCTCCGTCCTGCTTCGCCGATCCGTTAGCGACCGGAATATCGATGCTAATACAAAGGTGAACGGTATTCTTACACTCGAGTATGACGACTGCTAGCATCGAGAAGGTAGCCGTGCTCGGCGCCGGAAGCATGGGTCACGGTATCGCGGAAGTGGCAGCGATAGCCGGATACGACGTGACGATTCGCGACCTCGTCGAGGACGGAGTCGGCGACGTCCCGGACGCGCGAGCGGTTCCCGACAGTCCGGAGACGGGACTTATCCACAACCTCAGTGGCAACGGCTCAGTACACAGCGTCATGACGCTCGCGAGGGACCCACAATGACTGACGACGACCTACCACGCAAAACCGTATCGATTCCCGACGAGATCGAACTTCTGCGATTGCTCGACTTCTACGAGCTACAGGACCCAGAGCACACCCGAATCCACGAGTTCTACGATAACCTCCGCGCGGGCGAGTTCACCACGACTCGTTGCGAAGAGTGCGAGACCGTCCACTTCCCACCGCGGATCGTCTGCCCGGAGTGCCTGTCGGACGACCTCGAGTACGTCTCGCTTCCCCACGAAGGCGAGATCCACTCGTTCACCGAAGTGCGGGGTACCGCTGCGATCGGGATGAACGAAGACACACCGTTCGTCGCCGGGACCGTCGATCTTGGCGACGTCCGCCTCTCGGCGCGGATCGATGACGCTGGCTACGACGACCTCTCCATCGGCGATCCGGTTCGACTGAAGACCGTCGAGATTGACAATTCGATCGATCAGGACCGAGTCTTCTATCGGTTCGAGACGGTCTAGTCGGCCACTCGCTTCGGTAGTCCGTTCGTCGCACCACTGCGATCGAGCCGTTGACTTCGCTGGGCGGACCGAGAGATGTCGTTCGACGAGTTCACGGCTCTTGACCGATAACACAGGGATCGTCGTCTCGATCGCAAGCGCGTCTCCCGGACGTACCCGTCTCGATGTCCTCGAGGTAGTGAGTCGCTCGGAACGCATGGTTCCGTCTCGGAAGGGGAACGGGCATAAACCGGTCCGCGAACATCTCCTGCTCCCTTCGTATCGCGCGCTCGCGGCCAGCGTCGGAGCCGAACGACGCCGTGGTGAGAAAGAACCAAGATACTCCCGACCGTGCGTCCGATCATGACGTTTGAAACGCTTGAGGTGTCAGTCAGCAAGGGCGTCGCGACGGTTCGGATCGCAAACGATCCGGTCAACGCGATCGACCAACAGATGCGCTACGAACTCGCCGAAGCCGTCGACGTCCTCCGCGAGGACCGGGTCTGCGTCGGGATCATCACCGGTGACGACGAGGTGTTCTCGGTCGGCGCCGACGTCGGACTCTTCGAGGAGGCACAGTCGTGGACGACCGACGAGTTCCGCTCGAACTCGCGCATCCTCGGCCGCGCGTTCGACGGGATCGAGGCGATGGAGAAGCCGGTGCTGGCCGCCATCGACGGTACCTGCGTCGGCGGCGGCCTCGAGCTCGCGCTGGCGTGTGACGTCCGGATCGCGAGCCCCGACGCGACGCTCGGCTTCCCGGAACACAACATCGGTCTCATTCCCGGATTGGGCGGCTGCTCCCGCTTCGTGAACCTCGTCGGGCCTGGGACGGCGAAGGATCTCATCTTCAGCGGCGAACTCGTCGACGGCGAGCGTGGGCGCGAGATCGGCCTCGTCGAGCGCATCGAGGCCGATCCCGAGGCCGCCGCCCGCGCCTATGCGGACGACCTCCTCGAGAAGCCCCCGCAAGCACTCGGCCTCGCGAAACGGGTCGTCAACGCCGCCCGCGACGCCGACACGCAGACCGCGGGTCTCCTCGAGTCCCTCGCGCAGAGCACGCTGCTGGAGACCGACGACCACCGGGAAGGGATCGAGGCGTTCCGAGCGGACCGCGAGCCCGAGTTCACCGGAGAGTAGCGCCCCTTCAGCGTTCGTCATCGCTTCAGTCGCCGCTCGTGCCGACGCGCTCGCCGTCTTCCCAGACGTAGAACCCCTCGCCTGTCTTCTTGCCGAGTTTGCCCGCGCGGACCTTTCGACGAAGCGACTGGGGCGGCTTGAACCGCTCGCCGAGTTCCTCGCGAAGGTGTTCGGCGATGTGCAGGCGGACGTCCAGCCCGACGTGGTCGGTGAGTTCGATCGGTCCCATCGGATGGCCGTAGCCGATCTCCATCCCTTCATCGATATCCGCGGGGCTGGCGACGCCCTGCTCGACCATCCGGATCGCCTCCAACCCGAGCGCGAGTCCCAGCCGCGAGGTCGCGAAGCCGGCCGTATCCCGGACGACCACGTCCTCCTTCTCGAGGCTCTGCACGTAGTCGACGGCGACCGCCTCGGTGCGCTCGTCGGTTTGTTCGGCGACGACGATCTCGACGAGGTCCATGATGTGCGGCGGGTTGAAAAAGTGCAGTCCCACCGCCCGCTCGGGGTTCTCGAGGACGCTTGCCATCTCGGTCACCGACAGCGAGGAGGTGTTCGAGGCGATGACCGTCTCGGCGCCCGTCGCGGCCTCGACGTCCGAGAACACGTCCTGCTTGAGGGCCATGTCCTCGGGGACAGCCTCAATCACGAGGTCGGCGTCCGCAACGGCCGTCTCTAGATCGGTCGTGCCCTCGATTCGGTCGAGCGTCTCCGCCACCTCGGATTCGGTCAGCTTATCGCGATCGACGCCGCCCTGGAGGTTCTGCCGAATCCCCTCGAGGCCGTCCCGGACGAGGCCGTCCTCGATATCCCGCAGGACCACGTCGTGGCCCGCCATCGCCGAGACCTGTGCGATTCCACGTCCCATACTCCCCGCTCCGAGGACCGTTACGGACATGGACGAGTGGACTCGGGTGTCGACGAAAAAGGTTCCTATCGCCGCGAGCGGAGACAGCGGCGAATCGACGCGAGCGCGGTCGGCCGCGTGTAACTCGCAAGCCGCGGTCGGTACGGACAACGGTCGCGTTCGCTCGCGTCCGAGAACTCGAGACGATAAACTGGAACCGCAATAGTGGGAGACCGTCGGCGGTTCGAGGACCGGCGTTCAAAGTGAATTGTCCCGACGATCCAGTTCTCACTCCTCGTCGGCCGTTCCGAACGTGAACACGTCATCGTTCCCGATGTCGGCACCGTCGGATTCTTCACCGCTCTCGGCATCGTCGACGTGTTCGGTCGCGCCATCGTCTCCGTCGCCGTCGAAGTCGAACGCCGACTCGGATTTCGCCGGCTCCGTGTCGGTGTTGAATTGATCGAGCGCTTCGGACAGCCGCGTGGCCTGCTGGGAGAGACTCGAGGCGGATCTCGTCACTTCGGTCAGCGCCGTGGTCTGCTCTTCGGCCGCTGCGGCGACGTTTTCGGCCTCGGAGGTCGTCTCCTCGGAGACCGTCGCCGCGTCGTCGACCATCGCAACGACCTCCTGAGTCGAGGCCGCCTGTTCTTCGGTCGCCGCGGAGATCTTTTGGACGCCGACGTTGGTTTCCTTGGCGAGGTCGGTGATTTCCTGGAGCGCGCTAACCGCTTTTTGGACCTGTTCGCTGGCGTCGTCGATCTCTTCGCTCGTGTTCTCGACTTCGGCGGCCGATTCCTCGGTCCGTCCGCGGATCGCCTCGAGGCGGTCCTCGGCCTCGTCGGCGGCCTCGGCGACGTCCTCCGAGAGGACCTTGACCTCCCTGGCGACCACGGAGAACCCTTCGTCGTCGCTGCTGTCGCCCGCAGAGCGGGAGGCCTCGATGTTGGCGTTCAGTGCCAGCATGTTGGTCTGGCGAGCGATCTCGGAGATCGTGTTGATCAGTTCGTCGATCTGCTGGACTTCGTCCTCAAGCCGGCGGATCTCGGCGACGGCGTCGCCGGCCTCGGTCTCGATCTCCTCCATGGCGGTGATCGCCTCTCGGGCGGCTTCCTGCCCCTCTCGCCCGGTGGTGACCGTCCGTTCGGCGATGTCGGCGACCTCGTTCGAGGAGGCGGCGATCCCCTCGGTCGTCGTCGAGAGGCCGCTCATCTCCCGGTTGACCGACTGCAGCGACTCGTTCTGTCGATCCGCACCGTCGGAAATCTCCTGGATCGACTCGGTAACCTGCTGGGATGCGGAGCGAACCTCCTCGCTCGAGGCGGTCACTTGTTCGGAGGCGGTCGCGACATCGGTTGCGAATCGGTTGAGTTCGGCGATGGTTTGCTCGAACGCGTCGAGCATGTCGTTCCCGTACTCTCCGATCAGTTGCATCTGCTCGTTGTCGCTCGTGACGTCCGCGCGGGCGGTGAGGTTGCCGCCGGCGGCCGCCTGAAACACGTCGCTGTACTCGTCGGCGGCCTGCTCGAGGTCGTCGTTGATCTCTTCGACGCGTTCGCGTTCGCGTTCGGCTTCCTCGCGGGCGGCTTCGGCTTCGCTGATCTGTTCGCGCAAAGCGTCGCGCATCGAGTCGAAGCCGTCGTAGAGCCGCCCGATGTTGTCGATCCGCTTCGTCTCGAGGTCGACGTCGAGGTCGCCCTCCTCCATCTGGCTGGCCTTGTCGGTCAGCCGATCGATCGAGACGGCGGTGTTCCGTCCGAGGACGGCTCCGATCGCGCCGATCAGGAGGACGCCGAGGATCGTCGCATAGATCCCGTACTGATTGACCGAATTGACGAATCCGAGGGCCTGATCGGCGGGCTCGTGGGTCACGACGACCCAGTCGGTGCCGAACACGCGCGCCGAACTCGTAACGTACTCGTCGTGGCTATCATTGCCGAAGCCGTAGGGATCGGTCCCGAAGACGAGCGACGAACTCGAGACGCGCTCGGTGTGTGTGCCTCCGTTTCGCGCCGCCTGCACGAGCCCGGTCGCACCCTCGTACGTGAGACCGAACGCCTCGTAGTCGTCGCCGTAGACGGCGTTGTCAAGGGCGATCTCGTCGTCGCCGTCGACGATCATCGTCACCGCGCCCCGCTTGCCGTGAAGCCGACTCGAATACGCCTCGAGATCGACGGTGTAGACGATCGCCCGGTTCTCGTCCGTAGTCGATCGCTGGACGTAGCTCATCACGACCCTCTTCTGCCCGTACTCGTCCGTGGCGCGGTACGGCTCGGTGTTCGAGGCGTAAATTCGCGTGCTGGCAGCGTAGACGCTCCCGGGAACGCCCTCGAATTCGGACATCGGGGCTCCGCGAAGCGATTCGTTGGTACTCGCGAGCACCGTCTCGTTCTCGAGATCGACGTGCGAAATCTCGAACGTATCGGCGTCGAGGCCCGATTTCCATCCGGAAAACTGCTCTTCGATCGCCTCTGGATCGCCGTCAGCGACGACCTCGGATTGCGCGATCATCCCGACGGTGTGTTCGTTCCGATCGTGCCACAGCTGGAAGTTCTGTGCGTCCTGGCTGGCAGCGTCCGCGTGGTCCGCCTGAACGCGGTCTTCGACCTGATCGGTGATTTCGGCGGTCGCACCGTATCCGATCAGGCTGATCGAAAGCCCGAGAATCAGCAACACGATACCGAACTTGATGCCGTATCTACGACGGATGACCGTCGGTACTAGCTCCCGCGGCGAATTCATGGTATGGGATACCATTAATATACTATCATATAAATGACTGGCTCAGGTTATCAGGGGCGATAATCACGATGGTTCAGTCGTGCTCGACCGGACAGCGACAGGAACGGGCGACGGACGATACCGTTAGTCGGTATCCGCAACCGGCTCGAACTTGACACCGTACCGCGGGACCCCTTCCTGCGTGTATATCCGCCGGACCGTCGCCACGACGGTGTTACCGACGGCTACGGACTGCGGATCGGCGTCCGCGATCTGGGCGGGAAGCGTGACGGACCCGTAGTCAGTTTCGAGGGAGACGATTGCGACGGCGTACGCTCCATCCCGCTGCTGGAGCGAGGCGAATTCCGGGGGAGCGCCGCCGCGCCCGATGACGGTCACCGCTCGAATCGTCCCCGTCCGAGGCGCTTCGAACTCGTCGAACTCGACGCGTGCGTGGCACTCCTGGCAGGCTCCGTCGGGCGGGAACGTGACGCCGCCACAGTTCGGACACGCACCGGCGACGAGGCGGTATCGGCGATCGAGTCCCCGCTGCCAGTTCGGGACGCTCACGTTCGCACCGCCGCCGGCAACCTCGCCGTCGACGATGTATCCGCGTTCGCGGAGATACGTCGAATAATCGATCGTCTCTGCCGACTCGATATCGGTAACACCGCGGACCGAAAGTGATCCCTCGCAGGCGAGTGCCGCTGCACTCCCACCGCCGAAGAAGCCGGCGACCGTCAGGTCGTCGCCGACTTCGTCGAGCGCCGAGAGCAGGCCGATCGGGACGGTCGCCGCGCCGACGTCGCCGATGTGATCAGCGACGGTCCCCGTCGCGACGGACTCGGACGAAAGCGAGAGCTCGTTCGTAATCCGGTAGGGGAAGCTCCCGTCGCGCTGGTGGACCGCTGCGCCGACGGCATCAGCCGCGTCGACGTCGAGCGACGACACCGCGGCGGTTACCGCCTCGCGAACGGCGTCCCGTTCGTAGGTCGTGATCCCCAGCGAGTCGACACCACGGTCACCGCGCTCTCGGAATCGAATCCCTGACGTCTCGTCGCTGTGCCACGCGACGTCGACGACCGGAACGACTGCGTCGTCGTCGATCACGAACGCCGCTCCCGCGGCGCCGAAGGGGTGGTCCGCGTCGGCCGGCGTTCCCTCCGGACAGTCGGCGACGGCCACGAGCGCGGGGCCATCGGCGTCGAGCGCGCGTGCGAGTGCCTCTGCCCCGGCCGCGGTGTGCTGGGTCGCGGTCGCAGTCGCGACGGCCGCAGGCAAATCGAGCGCTCGGACGAGCCGCGAGACGAAGTCCCCTTCCTCGAGCGGCGGCGTGGTCGTCGCGGCCGCGACGGTCTCGATCGCACCGCGCTCGAGCGGCGCATCCTCGAGCGCTCGTCGAGCCGCCGCGATGGCCATCGTCAGCGAATCCTCGTCGGCGGCCGGGACGGCCTTTCGTTCGACGCCCGCGGCGCGGTTCGTTCCCCAGGCCCTCTCGAGTTCGTCGGTCTCGAGTCGAAATCGGGGAACGTAGACGCCGGCGGCGACGAGCCCTCTCATGCGATCACCTCCTCCTTTTCGAAGACGTGAACGGTGACGCCGCCGCCGCTCCCGCCGACGTTGTGCGTGAGCCCGTATCGGGGGTCGTCGACCTGAACGTGCGCCTCACCGCGTAACTGATCGAACGCCTCGACGATCTGTCCGGTGCCGGTCGCGCCGATCGGATGTCCCTTCGACTTCAGTCCGCCGCTGGTGTTCGTCGGGAGCTCGCCGTCGGGACCGGTGACTCCTTCCCGGAGCAGTCGGCCGGCCTCGCCGCGGTCACAGAAGCCGAGGTCCTCGTAGGCCAGCAGTTCGGCGATCGCGAAGCAGTCGTGGACCTCCGCGAAGTCGAGGTCCGACGGCTCGATGCCGGCTTCCTCGTAGGCGTCCTCGCCCGCGCGGACCGACGCCGGAATGGACGTCAACGAGCCGCGCTGAAAAAGACCGACGCGACCGCTCGAGGCGCCGCTGCCCGCGACACGAACCAGCGCGTCCGCGTGCTCTCGAGCGACGTCCTCGCTCGCGACGAGGACCGCGCTGGCGCCGTCGGTCGTCGGACAGCAGTGATAGAGGTTGAGCGGGTCCGCGACTGTCGGTGCGGAAACCGCGTCTTCGAGCGAGCACTCGAAGCCAAGGTGGGCCTTCGGATTCCGCGCACCGTTGCCGTGGTTTTTCACTGCGACGCGGCTCAGGTCCTCGACGGAGGCGTTGTATTCGTCCATGTACGCGCTGGCCATCTGCGCGTAGACACCCGCGAAGGTCGTGCCGCTCAGGCGCTCCCACTCGGTCTCGCCGCTGACGCCGAGCCACCAGCGGGTGTGATCGGAGCTCGCGTCGGTCATCACTTCATAGCCGCCGGCCAGCGCGACGTCGACCGACCCCGAACGGACCGCGGTCACCGCTTGCCGAAACGCGTAGCCGCTCGCGGCGCAGGCGTTTTCGATTCGAGTCGCTGGCACGCCGTGGAGTCCGACGTGTTCGGTCACCGCCGGTCCGGAGAGGCCGATCTGTCGGCCGCCCACGCCGAGCGTCCCGAGGAACGCCTCGTCGATCGCGTCCGGTGAGAGATCCCCGTCGACGCTGTCGATCGCCGCGTCGAACGCGTCATCGAACAGCGAGAGGTACGTTCGATTCGAGAACGACCCGAACGACGACTGTCCAGCTCCCAGGATGTATGCGTCTCGCATGGGCCGAAGTATCCTACCGGGGAGACTTATAGATGTCCCACGGCGACGATCGGCTCCGATACGGCCGGTATCAAATACCTTTTTATCGATCCGTCAGGAAGGCGTGAGTGTATGAGTTACACCGGTCCGACAGAGCTGTATATCGGCGGAGAGTGGATTGCGGCGACGAACGGCGAAACGCTCACGACCGAAGATCCGGCGACCGAAGAGACCTACGCCGAAGTCGCAGCGGGGTCGGAAGGAGACGTCGACCGTGCCGTCGAAGCCGCGGCGGCGGCCGTCGAGCGCGACGGCGAGTGGCGCTCGCTCGAGCCACGAGAACGCGGCTCGTACCTGCACGTGATGGCGGACGCGATCGAAGACCAAAAGGAGGAGATCGTTCGCATCGAGTCCCGGGACAACGGAAAGACACCGTTCGAGGCGACCCTCGACGTCGACATGGTGATCGACACGTTCCGGTACTACGCCGGCTGGACCGACAAGATCGAGGGAGACGAGGTACCGGTCCCCGGAAACCGATTGAACTACACCATGCGCGAACCGGTCGGCGTCACCGGTCATGTGATCCCGTGGAACTATCCCTTTCAGCTCGCTGGGCGGAGTCTCGCACCGGCGCTGGCCTGCGGGAACGCGGCGATCCTCAAGCCGTCCAGTACGACCCCGCTGTCGGCGCTGTACTACGCCGTCGCGGCCGAAGATGCGGGGATTCCCGACGGCGTGGTAAACGTCATCCCCGGTCGCGGGAGCACCGCTGGCGACAGGCTCGTCGAACATCCCGACGTCGACCACGTTGCGTTCACAGGGAGTACGGGCGTCGGCAAAGGCGTCATGGAGCGTGCCTCGCAGAACGTCACCGGCGTGACGCTCGAACTCGGCGGGAAGGGTCCGAACATCATCTTTCCGGACGCGGACCTCGACGCCGCCGCCGCCGGCTGCCACTACGGCATCTTCATGAACGCCGGCCAGATGTGCTGGGCGGGATCGCGACTGCTCGTCCACGAGTCGGTCCACGATACGGTCGTCGATCGCGTCGTCGAACGTGCGGAAGCGACGCCGCTCGGGGGCGGAATCGACGATGACGGGCAGATGGGACCGACGGTCAGCGAGGGTCAGCAGCAGGAAGTCCTTGACTACATCGAGACTGGAAAGGCAGAGGGCGCGACCGTCGCAACGGGCGGCGGCGCCCCCGCGAACAAGGAGCGGGGCTACTTCGTCGAACCGACCGTCTTCACCGACGTGACGAACGACATGACGATCGCCCGGGAGGAGATCTTCGGCCCGGTGCTCTCGGTCATCGAGTTCGCCGACGGGGAGGAAGCCATCCAGATTGCCAACGACTCACCGTACGGGCTGATGGCGGGCATCTGGACGTCCGATCTGAAAACCGCCCACAAGACCGCCGAGTACCTCGACTACGGGATGGTGACGATCAACGAGTACCCCGTGACCCAGCCCCAGACGCCGTTCGGCGGGTTCAAACAGAGCGGCCACGGCCGCGAACAGGGCACCGAGGCGCTCCGCGAGTACACCCAGACGAAAAACGTCAACGTTAATCTCGAATAGCGACGCTCGAGTCCGAAGAACAGCGGAGGCGCTGGAAGGCATCGCACAGCATATCGTCCATCCGTCCGCGGTGAGAGTCGACGAGGAACCGAGCCGGACGCCCCGGACCAGAGTTCGTCACGCGCTTGCCCGGCTGCTCGGTCGAGAACTTTTATAGTGGTGTGCTCCGGCTGTAGTACTGTAATGAGCCTCATCGAGAACGCGCTTTCCGACGAGCACCGCGAGTTCCGCGAGCGAGCGGCAACGTTCGCGGACGAAGTCATCGAACCGGAAGTCGACCGAATCGAACGAGGAGACGAGTTTCCGCGTGCGGTACTCGAAGCGGCGGGTGAACGAGGGCTGTTGGGGATTTTGCTTCCCGAGGAGTACGGCGGCGAGGGATCGGACTTTGTCTCCTACTGTCTGGCGATCGAACGGATCGCACAGGCGAGCGGTGCCGTCGCCGAGACGATACAGGGACACACGTTCGCGGCGCTTCCCATCGCGAACTTCGGGACGGAGGCCCAGAAGGCGGAATACCTCGAACCCATGGCTCGAGGCAATATCGTCGGCTCGATGCTGCTAACAGAGCCGGACGCCGGGAGTTCGCCGAGCAAGTTATCGACGGTCGCGGAAGCGACCGAAGACGGATACCTCCTCGACGGTGAGAAAGCGTTCGGGACGAACGCCGGCGTCGCGGATGTCCATCTGATCGTTGCGCGAAAGCGACCCGCGCCCGAGGAGGGCCACGGCGTGAGCGCGTTTCTCGCGCCCGGCGTCGACGACCGTGAGGGATTCACGTTCGATCGAACGGAGTTCATGGGTATGCGCGGCCACGTGACGGGCGATTCGACGCTCGAGAATGTCGCCGTCGACGACTCCGCGGTACTCGGGGAGATCGGTCAAGGGTTTCGGATCGCGATGGGAACAATCGACATGGCGAGAACCGGTCTGGGCGCGATCGGGACCGGCATCGCGACCGCCGCCTTCGAGGAGGCCGTCGACTACGCCAGGGATCGCGAACAAGGCGGACAACCAGTCGGCGAATACCAGGCGGTGCAGGTTCTCATCGCCGACATGGACGCGCGACTCGACGGGGCGCGACACCTCGTCTACAATTCAGCAATCGCGATCGCGTCCAGGGACGGGAGTACACGTCAGTCCAGCAAAGCGAAGTACGTCGCGAGCGACGCAGCCGAGTTCGTCACCCGAAACGCAATACAGGTCCACGGGGGCAAAGGGTATCGGACCGATCTGCCGCTCGAGCGGTACTACCGAGATGCGAAAATTCTGAGTATCATCGGTGGGACGACGGAGATTCAAAAGACGACGGTCGCGAGCGAGGCGCTTGGCCTCTAGACCATCGGACAACCCCCCGTTCGTTTCGGTGAAATCGGACGGCGCGGCTAGTTGAAACCCGAACGCACTGTTCCCAGAGAGCACGATACCCGTTTCCGTCGGCCGAGACAGAAGGAACTCAGAGGGCGTCAGCTCTCTGAGAGAAACCGAAACGGTCCGATCAGTTCGGGCAGCGAACTCCCACCGTTTAGAATCATCCCTTACTGGGGCCCTCCTCGTCTGATTCGCTGAGGAGTCGTGCCCGTTCTGTTCGCTCCGTAGCATTGATCGATCGAAACCGTGCATCTGAAACGGTGACGCGACCGCTCAGGCGGCGTATACTCATCTCGTATACCGATGACACTATTCGGATGCCTGTGAACGGCTTCCGACGACGTCTCCTGGCGTTCGCGACCGTTCCTCGAGACGACTACCGCGGCACTAGTAATATTGCCCTCGATCGTATACCCATTCCGAATACAGGGAAGCGCCATAGCGTATCGGGATGACTGATCGCTGCACGATCCTATCGAGCGGGCCAACGTGAAATTACGCTTGTACAGGCGTAAATAACGAGCGATACCGGTTTGGTTGGAGGCATCCGTAATCGATCGCGAACCCAGACGATATCTTAGACGGCAGCGCGCAGTCGTGCCAATCTCCAGACGCGTATTCGGCGTTTTCGCGGGTTCACCGTCGTCCGACGGCTCCGCCGCTCGACGATCCGTCAGATGGAATTCCGCGCTACTCGCATCTTCTAAGGCGCATAGCGCTTGCTCTCGCCGAACCGGAGTTCCGCCCACCCGACGAACGTGGCGAACAGCGCATCGATGAGACGCGCGTCGGAGACCGAGATCGGGTCGCGCCACTAGGGACGTAACGAGGATGTACCTTGCTCGGATTCCGGCTCGGTAGGAATCGGCCGGACCCGCATATACGGAGTCTTCATAGATTTACATGTACCATGGGAAACCGCACTGAGACGTCCGGACCGAGAGTATCGCGCCGTGAAGTATGCGCAGTAGCCGGCATCACGGGTATCTCGGCTCTCGCGGGCTGTTCGGCGAGGAATACGACTCCACCGGCAGCCGAGAGCGCAAAGACGATAACGGACCACTCGTCTCCCGACCTCGAAAAGTGGGTCGACGAGCTTCCCCGTCCGGACGTCGTGGAGGCGTCCGGAACGAAGAACGGGCGGCCCCGCTACGAGGTAGAAATGCGCGAGTTCGAGCGGAAGATACACCACGATCTCCCGGCGACGACCGTCTGGGGGTACGACGGTCAGTATCCCGGGCCGACGATCGAAGCCGAGCAGGGCGAACCGATCTACGTCCGGTGGAAGAACGCCCTCCCGGACGAGCATCTCCTGCCCGAAGACGCGACGATCCACGGCGACATACTCCCGTACGATACGACGGGTGTTCGGGTCGTAACGCACCTCCACGGCGGGAACGTCGAAGCCGAGAGCGACGGCAACGCGCAAGCGTGGTTCACTCGGGATTTTCAGGAGACGGGACCCGAATTCGAGAACAAAGACTACTACTACGTGAACGACCAGCCGCCGGCGACGCTGTGGTACCACGACCACTCGCTCGGTATCACGCGCCTAAACGTGTACGCCGGCCTCGCGGGGTTCTATCTGCTGCGGAACGCCCATGAACGGAATCTCGGCCTTCCCGACGGCGAGTATGAGATTCCGCTCGTGCTCCAGGATCGGAGTTTCAACGAGGATGGATCGTTGTTCTATCCGACGGCCGTCTCGGACGAGCACGGCGGCGGAGACGGTTCGCATCCCGATCCGAGTATCGTTCCGCAGTTCTACGGCGACACGTCGGTCGTCAACGGGACGGCCTGGCCCAGGCTGTCCGTCGAACCCAGACCGTACCGGCTCCGGCTGCTCAACGGCGCGAACAGTCGCTTTTATACTCTCAAGCTCCTCCGGTACGACGAGTCGTCGGGCGAGACCGGGCGCGATGGACCGCCGTTCGTCCAGATCGGGAACGACGGCGGTCTCCTCTCGACGCCGATCGAGATCGACGGCCGCCTCGAACTCGGCTCGAGCCAGCGTGCCGACGTCGTCGTCGACTTCACCGAGTACGCCGGAGAGACCCTGCTTCTCCACAACGACGCGCCCGCGCAGTATCGTGGTAAGCTGAGTTCGGCCGACGACGACATCGTACCGCTGTCCGAGATCATGCTCGTGGACGTGAGCGATGCGGGGGATCCACGAGACGTCGATCGACTCCCCGACGAACTGACCCGGGTTCCGGAACTCCCCGTCGATTCGGTCGACAACGAACGATACCTCACGCTCACTAGCGGACAAACCGACGAGTACGGACGGCGGCTACACTTGCTCGGAACGGCCCAAGCGCAGGACGGTCTCAAGATCACCGACCCCGTGACCGAGGAACCCGCGCTCGGCAATACAGAGATCTGGAGTTTCGCTAACCACAGCGGGATGTCCCATCCGATCCATCTCCACCTCGTGCACTTCCAGGTGCTGGGACGACAGCCGATCGGGGACTACGATCCGGCCGAGGATGATATCGAACCGGACGCGCTCGAGGCGCCCGAACCGTACGAACGAGGATGGAACGACGTGGTCACCGTCGACCCAGGCGAGGTAGTCCACGTAATTGCCCACTTCGGGGAGTACGAAGGGCTGTTCAACGATCAAACGGGAACGTACATGTGGCACTGCCACATGATCGAGCACGAAGATCACGACATGATGCGACCGTTCAGAGTCGTGCCGAACGCCGCCGAGAATACCGATAGCGACAGCGCCAACGAGTCTCGAAAGCACGACAGCACTGGACGGCCACGGAATCGGTAGGTAGCGACTGCCCTCGTCTTCCGTTTGAGCGGCGCACCGGTTGTTGACTCGCACGTATTCGAGAGACGTCGGATATCCGTCGTACGCTGTCGCAATCAGCAGCGGTTCGACCTCGACGACTCTCGGAGGAACGCTGTCTGGACCACCGTTCTCCGCAGTACTTCAGGTGTGGATCCAAAGGTATGTTTGGTGAAATAACACCTATACTATTCCTGTCAAGATATCCAATGAGTGATCTCGATCGTATGCTGCAGAAGGAACCGAGACGAGAATGATTCTCGACGCGGCGTTACTCGAACGACACGACACTGATCCGGCGGTTGGTGGTTCCACATCGACTCGAGGGGAACGCGATCGCCCGCGTATCGGAACTCTCGTCGATCAATTCGACTATCGTTCTTCCCTTCCCGGATAGAATCGATCGGCTACATCAGCGACACCGAGCGAACGCCGATCGAAAAGCGCAGTCATTCGACGGTCGAACGCTACCAGCAGCGCTACACTGGACAGCCCCTGGGAAAAAGATCGCCGATCAGGAAACGAGCAATCAACCACATGTCATATTATAGCTAGTCTCCCTCACACATAATCCACACAATATGTTTAGTACATCTCTCAACGTGAGGGGATGACGCCGTCCGTCGAGGCGAGCGGATCCGCCGAGCGGGCGATCAAGCCCGTACCGGCACTTGATCATGATCGCGTCGATCGTCTCCTGCGACGTTTTGACGAGGGCGCGCTGGTAGTCCTCGTCCGTGATCCGGCCCGTCGGACCGACGATGCCGATGGCGCCCTCCAACCGATCGTTGACGACGATCGGCGCAACTGGCTGTACACTGCTGTCGGCCAGAAACGGACGAAACTCCTCCATTCATGCTCTCTATGGTTTAAACGACAGAACTTACTCGTTGTTTCTCAGTGAGCCGTGAGAGGAACACTATTTGACATCATCATATGTAGAGCTACTACGATATAAAATACAGTATTATGAATACGTATTTAACACATCATATGGGTGTGTGAAAGCGGAGCACTTCGTATCAACACGCACATTACAGAAGTACAATTGTAAATAATAGCTATAGATCGGATAACGAGTACGGAGCACTTACGCAAATGATTTGATTGCTTCAAATACTTCGAATAGGCGTTTTACTAGAGAATGTTCCGCTGAATCCTAGATTACAACTACCGCTGGCGATTACGTGAGGAGAATTAACTTAATGAATGGAACTACAGCATTCTCAAAGCCTGAACCGTAAGAGATCGGCTCTGTAGCCTGTATTTAGTTATTCATCGTCTCAAGAGTATCCATGTCAGCGATCTGATCCTGGCCTTCGAGGTATTTGTCGGCGTCGAGTGCGGCTTTTGAGCCCATTCCGGCGGCGGTGACGGCCTGTTGATAGTAGTAGTCGACGATATCGCCGGCGCCGAAGATGCCGGGGACAGCGGTTTCGGTCTGATCGCCGCCGTCGCCGCCTTTGATTTTGAGGTAGCCCTCATCGTCTATTTCGGCGCCGGTCCCCTCAAGATACTCCGTATTCGGCGTGTGGCCGATTGCAAAGAAGACGGCGCCGACGTCGAACTCGAACTCCTCGGTTTCGGGATCGGCGATTCGATCGGTCGGATGGCCCTGCTCGTTGTGGACGAGGGTGACGCGGTCGACACCCTCCTCCTGAGAGCCGTGGATTTCGATCAGTTCGGTGTTCTTCATGATCTCAATATCGCCGTTCTCGACCTGTTCGTAGACGCGGTCGATCCAGTACTGTTCGGCGCGGAACTCGTCGCGACGATGGGCAATGTAGACGGTGTCGGCGAACTTCGTTAGGAAGGTGGCTTCCTCCATGGCGGCGTCGCCGCCGCCGACGATGAGCATGTCCTCGCCGCGGAAGAACGCGCCGTCACAGGTCGCACACGTCGAGAGGCCGTAGCCCATGAGTTCGTCTTCGCCGGGGATGCCCAGCGTGCGGGCGCTCGCGCCGGAGGCGGCGATGATGGCGTCGGCGGTATAGACGTCGCCGTTAGTCATCTCAATATGGAACGGATGACTTGAGTCGTCGATACCGGCGATGACGCCGTTTTTCAGTTCGGCTCCGAACCGCTTGGCCTGCTCTTTCATGTTGTTGACTAACTCAGGACCGCTGATACCGTCCGGGAAGCCGGGGTAATTAGCAACGTCCGTGGTGAGGGTGAGTTGACCGCCCGGTTCGTCGCCTTCGATGACTAACGGATCGTTGTTCGCGCGGCCGGCATAGATCGCGGCCGTCAGCCCGGCGATGCCGGTGCCAGCGATGATGAGTTTCCAGTGTTCCCTCGCGTCCTGCTGTCCGCCATCCGTGACCGCGGTTGTTCTCGCCTCGATGTCTCGGCAGTCGATCATATCGCGGAATGACCGGTCGCCACTGGCTTGTCGGAGAAAACTGTGAGTATTCCGGCGATCGCTCATATGTAGTTGCTCGCGAACAACGATTAAAAGCGTTCTCCAAAAGGCGAATCCTATCCGGATTCCTTTGAAAAAGGAACGCTACATTAGACGCGATAGCAACGAGGGATCAATGCGAGGGTTGCCCTGACCAACACATTTAACAATAAATAATGTAGTCTATCATGCATGAGAGCTGCACTCTTCTACGGTATAGAAGATATGAAAGTTGAAAATATCGACGAACCGACTCCTAACGCCGGTGAAATACTGGTGGATATAGCGGCGTGTGGGATCTGTGGATCCGATCTCCACTTTTATACAGAAGGGTTGCACGGAAACGCGGAACTACCCGTAACGCTTGGTCACGAGGTCGGCGGAACGGTTATCGAAACCGGTGAAGATGTCGATATAGAGGTGGGGACAGACGTCGTCCTCAGTCCGCACACTCCCTGTATGGAGTGTTGGTATTGCGAAGACGGGCTTTACAATCTTTGTACGAACCTGAATGCAACCTCCGCGCGGCCGGGTGGGTACGCGGAGAAGGCGGTAGAGAACGCCGACAATGCGATCGTGCTCCCGGAGGGCGTCTCGCCGGAAGATGCGGCGATCGCCCAACCGGTCAGCGTCGGTCTACATGCTGTCCGCGAGTCTCCGTTAGGAATTGGTGACAGTGCAATGGTGGTCGGCGCGGGGCCGATCGGGTTGGGTGTGATCCAGTTCGCGAAGTCAGCGGGCGCGGGCCCGATCTACGTCTCGGAGCCTCAAGAGTCACGTCGGGAGGTCGCAAGGGAGTTCGGAGCAGACGTTGTAATCGATCCGACGGACGAGGATCCAGTCGAACGCGTCCGCGAACAGACTGGAACCGGCGTCGATGTCGCCTTCGAAGCCGTGGGCCATCAGACAACGCTCAATCAAGCCATCGAATCAACGCGAGCAAACGGCCACACTACCGTCATCGGCGTGTTCAGCGACGAGGTCGAGATCTCCCCACAAAGTCTTGTTGGCCATCAGCGGTCGGTGTCGGGATCGACATCTCATCAGTTGGGACCACGAGTCACCAAGGAGTACAACGCGGTACTCCGTCAGCTAGAGACCGGTAAACTTGACGCCGATCAATATGTTACTTCACGTATAGACCTTGAAGACGTCGTCGACAGAGGATTCGAAACACTCCTCAGCGAGGATAGCAAGGAACGCAAAATCCTTGTCTGCCCCTGAAGACGGATGTAATGGTGTCAGGCCTGGACTTCGATCTCTCGCTGTCGTTCGATCGTACCGACGTGAGCGTCATCGCCGATGACGTTGCGACGGACTGTGCATCGGTCGTCAATGCGTGATCCCGGATCTCATCAGTCAACTCGAGTTCGGTGTGCGTCGACGAAATGGCGTTCAGCCAGCCATCGTTATACGGCAAAGAAGGCGGTGAAAGCAGTCGATTTGTGTTCCGTAGGCACCTGGTTTCTACCGCTGTATCCTCTTCCCGCTCGCATTCCCTTTCGGCGCTCGCTGAGGATGTGGGCTCAGCGTCTCAATTAAGCTAGGAAACCGATGTGATTGAAACGAATATCGTTTCGAAGGAGCGGAGACGAGATGATCGTTTGGGTTACAGGCTGGCATCCGTTCATATCTTGTTATGAGGTACAGCCAATCCTCGAGAGTCGCTGGCGGTTAATCGTAGAATCCTTCGGTGGGGACCCATTCGCGTTCGATCGAGTACTCCTCTAACAGCGACTCCCAGTTATCCGGGAACTCGATTTTCTTCGTGACTGGTCCGCCAATTGATGTTCCTGCAATGGCGTTGACGCGACCGGCCCCGCCGACGGCTACGATATTGATGGATTCGGTGTCGGCATACTGCTTGACCTGTCGCGGAACGACCTTATCGGTCTCGAGCATCGAGTTGGACGTCCCGTCGGTCTTCCGGTAGGAGTTCTCGACGATGTATTCCTTGATCTCTTCCTTGCTCAGGTCCGCCTTCTCGAGTTCTTCCGCATTGTAGGGATTGACGAAGTGAGTGATCGTGGCGTTCAAATCTTCGCCAGTACGAGCGCGCATCGACTCCGGCGTGTTATCGATCATCCCGCGAAGGACGTCTTCCGCACTGTTTTCGTGCGGGAACCACTGGACCCAACTGTTCGGACCGGAGAGGGAAATCGTACTGTCCTCCTCGTCGAAGCCGTTTGTGACGTGGTAGGGTTCCCATGGACTCGTCTCTTCGTTTTCGCCGGCGAGGAAACTAAACTTGGCAGGATTCCCCATCACGCCCATATCCTTTTCGCCGGGGTAGATCTCCGCGGTGTTTCGGTAAGCGATCCCAAGGGCGCGTGGGATAGTCTGGTTGGCGTGGAAGCTCGGGCCGAACGCGCCGGACCCGCTCTCGATGTCGAGATTGTCTTGAACGGGACCGTTGACGATCCACTGGTACGCCCACGACCCGGTGCTGACAGAGAACTGGATGGAGTTGGATTGCGGATCGGCGAGCGCTCGCACTCCGGCTTCCAGTACCGGCATGTACGTCGGCAGACAACCCGCCATCACCGCGTTCGACGCCAACTGCTCGATAGTGAGGGGATTTTCGTTGTTTCCGAGTTCTCCGAGAACGTGGTCGCGGGGTTTGTCGGTCCCCCGGAGCATTTCTTCCACTCGCTCATCCGTTGGGGGGATGACGGGCAAGCCGTCGGTCAGCCCTTCTCGATACAGTGATTGGTTGATCTCTTCTAACGACTGCTCTTGCTGTGTTTGATTGGACATTGTCTCCCTTCAGGGCTGGTTCACTGCGCTGCTTGCTCTGCGCGTTCTTTGTCGTTCAGCGACCGCGTGACCTCCTCGACGATTCCGTCCACAACTTCTTCACTTACTTCCTCGCGAACCCGATCGAGATCCGTCGTCTCGCATCGGACGGGCGTCTTCTTGTACCGAAGCGGACGGCCGCGCTCGATGGCATTCGACTGGTAGTCGAGCTCGAACCCTTCGTCGATTAGACCCACGCCTGGTGTGCCGGCATCCTCAACGAGTTCGATACCCCATGCGAGGAACTTGGTACAAGAGCCGCAATCGCCGATCGCGCCGATGGCGGTGTCAACGTTTTCAGCCCAGTCGACGACGCGCTTCTGTTCGTCATCGTTTTTGATCTGGTTTAGGTGTTCAACGTGGTACCATTCGAACGTCGCGTCAGGATACTGCTCTGCGAGTTTCTCCTGGACGGCAGTCAGTAGCGGTTCGGCAGCCGGCTTCCCGTTGTCGTACAGTCCAATATGTTTTCCTTCGAGGGAGTCGACTCGAGGGACAAGCGGTTTCTGCTCGGTATCATTACCCGTCGAAGAGGGTGTTATGAGTCCCATATGGGTGAGTGACACTCGCACGGGGCATATAGTTTTTGGTGACAAGTCGAAACGGCTTTTACGACACGAGATCACCACCGATGACGGTTTTACTCCTCGACGGCGTACTCCGTTGCCAGGGTATCCCACTCGGACGGGAACTGGATTTTCTTCGTGACTGGTCCGCCAATGGACGGACCGAGGACTACGTTTGTTTGACTCTCTCCGTACTCGCCTGCGACGACTTTCACGTATTCGGGCCCGCTGATCTGTGGGACCTGTCTACTATCTACTTTACCGTGGTAGTCGTTCAAGGCATTATCCCAAAGAACGCCCTTCTGGAACTCCTCAATCGGGATATAGGAGTTCTCGGAGATGTACTCTTTGACTCCCTGTTTGGTGAGATTGGCGTCAGCGAGCGTCTCGAGGGCTTTTGGGTTGAGTACGTGGAAAATTGTTTGATCAAAGTCTCCACCTTGCTGTTCCCCGCCGACCATTGACGGCGGGGTGTTCTTGATCATTCCGTGGAGAACGTCCTCGGGACTGTTCGGCTCGGATTTCCACTGGATGAAACTATTCGGGCCAGCAAGCGTGATTGTGCTGTCTTCCTCGTCGAAGCCGTTTGTGACGTGGTATGGTTTCCACGGGCCACCCGATTCGTTCTCAGCGAGGAACAAACTGAATTTGAGCGGATTACCCGTCACTCCCATGTCTTTTTCCCCGGGATAGATCTTTGCCGTATTTCGATAGGCGATACCGAGCGCCCTTGCGGTTGCTCGGTTCACGCGGGCATTTCGTCCGAACGGCCCGCTACCGTGAGTAATACCGAGATCTCTGAGAACGGGGCCGTTCAGGACCCACTGGTACGCCCAGCCGCCCGTACTGACGGAGAACTGAATGGAGTTGGATTGCGGATCGGCGAGCGCTCGCACTCCGGCTTCCAGTACCGGCATGTACGTCGGCAGACAGCCCGCCATCACCGCGTTCGACGCCAACTGTTCGACAGTGATCGGAGTGTCGTCGTTGCCGAGTCGACCGAGGACGTAATCGCGCGGATTATCGGTACCCCGTAGCATCTCCTCGATGCGCTCATCTGTTGGTGGGACAATGGGCAGTCCGTCCGTCATCCCCTCTCGATAGAACGAACGAGAAACTGTGCTCGTTGAGTCGTTGTGTAGCTTGTGTTCGGACATCGATTTCTCCAGTACGTATACGATATCTACTGGAGTGACTTGGTACTTTGCCCTAGATGGGGCGTCATACGCCTCGGAACGCAGATACCTGGGTCCGGCGATGGTTTACACCGAAAACCATTAGTTTCTTTTCCGAGAAGAGTGAGAATGTCTATCATGTACGACTACCTGATCGTCGGTGGCGGGAGTGCAGGGTGTGTGCTTGCCCACCGATTAACCGAATCCGAAGACGTCGACGTACTACTGCTTGAAGCAGGCGAACCAGCGGGAGACAAGGATATGGTGAAAGATCCTACTCGAGTGTGGGATGTCATGGGCTCCGAACTCGATTGGAAGTTCGAGACGGAACCTCAGCCGGGGATGAACGGTCGAACCATCGACTGGCCGCGGGGTAAAGCGCTCGGCGGCTCGAGCGTGATCAACGGGATGGCGTATGTCCGCGGCCACCCCTACGATTACGACAATTGGGCTGACATGGGGAACAGCGACTGGAGTTACGATGACCTGCTTCCATACTTCAAGAAGTCCGAAACCCTGAACGCCGACGGGGACACGGACTTTCACGGCAACGACGGTCCGCTGAGCGTGTCCCGTGGGATGCCTAGCGACTTCTCGAAGACGCTCGTCGAGGCCGGGACGGAAGCTGGATTGGAGGGTAACATGGACTTCAACGGTGCGCAGCAGGAAGGAATCGGCTACTATCACACCACGACCAAAGACGGCCACCGTCACAGCGCCGCGGCGGCGTTCATTAAGCCGATTCTCGATCGATCGAACCTCCACGTTGAGACGAGTGCGCACGTCACCAGAATCACGTTTGACGGCGATCGAGCAGCGGGTGTGGTGTACGAGCAGAACGATGAGAGACACGAGGCGAAGGTAACCGACACCGGTGAGGTGATCCTCTCTGCAGGAGCGATTCAGTCTCCACAGTTGCTCATGCTTTCGGGTATCGGCCCAGCCGAACACCTCGAGGAGCACGGCATCGACGTGAAACGCGATCTCCCCGGCGTCGGCCGCAACTTGCAGGATCACCTCCGCGTGCCAGTCGTCTTCGAAAGTTCAAAACAGATCGACTCGGCACCGGAACCAATCGAGGCGGAGGACGGTGACCAACGCGGAACCCGATATGACCGCGTTCTGGTTGGCGCGTTTGAACGGTCCGATCCCTCTTTGCCCGCGCCAGATCTCCAGTACGGGCTTTCACCTGGATCGGAAGAGAATCCGCAGGCAGGGTTTTCGATTATGGTCCTCCCGCTTAATCCGGTCGCTCGCGGGCGCGTTATGCTCCGATCGAACGACCCGTACGACGACCCCAAACTCGATCCCGAATACATGGTCGACGAAAAAGACGTCGACGACTTCATCAGGGGAATCCGTCGAGCACGGCGCATCGGAACGACGGACACCCTCTCGGAGTACCGGGAACGAGAGATAAAACCCGGTGAGGATGTCCAAAGCGACGAGGGAATCGCGGAGTACATTCGAAACAACGCCGTGTCAGGGTATCATCCGACCTGTACGTGTAAGATGGGAACCGACAAACTGTCCGTCGTCGACAGCGATCTACGTTTACGCGGCATCGGCGGTCTTCGAGTCGTCGACGCGTCGGTGATGCCACAGGTTCCGAGAGGAAACACGAACGCGCCGACGATCGCTATCGCCGAGAAGGGCGCGGATCTCATCAAGAACGGATGACCGGCATCTCCGGTCGGGATCGTACCTTCCCGTCTGAGCGCGTCTGTGACGAGTGAGGCGCTACTCGGCGTAGTACCGCCGATCAACGGAAGACGGAACCCGCTCGCGTATCACGAGCAGCCGGTTTCCAGCTAACCGTCAGTTTGAATACCTGCTATCGTGATCATATACGCGATGCTACGTGAGATAGAGCGCGTTGCAGTGCTTGGAGCGGGGAGTATGGGTCACGGAATCGCCGAACTATCGGCGATCGCAGGTTACGAGGTCTCCCTCCGTGACATCGAGGAACCGTACGTCGAAGACGGCTACGAACAGCTCGAGTGGAGCGTCGAGAAACTCACCGAAAAGGGACAACTCGGTGACGATCCTGTCGCCGTCCTCGAGCGCGTCCGCACGACGACCGACCTCGACGAGGCTGTCAGCGACGCGGACATCGTCATCGAGGCTATCCCGGAGGACCTCGGGATGAAGCGGAATCTATTCGAAGATGTCGAGGACGCTACCGAAGACGACGCGATCCTCGCGACGAACACGTCGAGTCTCAGGGTCAGTGACATCGCGGAACCCCTCGAGAACCCGGAGCGGTTCTGCGGGCTCCACTTTTTCAACCCGCCGGTGAAGATGGACCTCGTCGAAGTCGTCTCCGGGGAGCGGACCGCCGACGATGTCGTCGATGCGGCCGACAAGTTCGTCGAGTCGCTGGACAAGAGGTCCGTTCTCGTCCGAAAGGACGTCCCCGAGTTCGTCGTGAACAACGTGTTGGTTCCCTTCATGGAGGAGGCCGCGTGGATGTTCGACGAGGGTGAAGCAGAGGCCCGACAGGCCGACGCAGCCATGGTGTTCCGGCGGGGCTACCCGATGGGACCGTTCGAACTCGCTGACTTCGGCGGCCTCGACGTGCTCGCACACAGTCGCGAGCAGTGGAAGAAATCCCTCCCCGATTGCGTTGAAACGCGCGTCGAGAACGACGAACTCGGCCGGAAGACCGGATTGGGATTCTACGACTACGAGGACGGCGGCGTCGACTACGAACCCGGCGACGGCGACGGCTTCGACACGCTTCGCGTCGAGGCGCGGATGGTGAACGAGGCGGCGCGTCTCGTCGGTCAGGACGTGGCGGACCCCGAGGACGTCGACATCGCGATGCGTCTCGGCGGCGGTCTCCCGGAGGGAACCTGCCGGACGGGCGACAAGCTCGGCCTCGATCGGGCGCTCGAGACAGTCGAGTCGCTCTACGAGGAGACCGGCGCGGCGCGCTACGAGCCGGCCGATCACCTCGTCGAACTCGTTGAAGCCGGTCACACTGGGGAAGACGCCGGCAAAGGATTCTACGATTACGCCGACGGCGGCCCCTATCACTACGTCACGCACACCCTTGATGACGGCGTACTCGAGGTAACCTTTGATCGCGAGGAGCGCCTGAACGCGCTCTCGACGGACATGCTCGACGAGGTCCAGCGGCTGCTCGAGTCCGTAGACACGAACGAGGTGGCCTGCGTCACCTTCGAGGGGGCCGGCGACAGGGCGTTTAGCGCCGGCGCCGACATCACCGGCTTCACGATCGCCGAGCCGACTGACCTGATGGACGTCGACGAGGCCGTCGAAACGATCTACGAGTTCGAACGACCGACAGTCGCGAAGGTCGACGGGCTCTGTCTGGGTGGTGGCTTCGAGATCATCCTCGCTTGCGACATCCGTATCGCGACCAAGGGATCCAAACTGGGGAGTCCAGAGATCAATCTAGGGCTCATCCCAGGTGGCGGCGGGACTCAGCGGCTCGTTCGCCTCGTGGGCGAAGCGCGCACGAAGGAGCTCATCTTCAAGGGCGAGCAGATCAGCGCCGAACGCGCGGCCGACTGGGGTATCCTGAACCGTGCGGTACCGGACGACGAGTTCGAAGAGACGGTCAACGAGTTCGTGACGACGATCGCGAACGGCCCGCAAACGGCACTCAAAGCGGCGAAACAGGTCATCAACGGGGGGCAGAACGCGAGTCTGAATACGGCGATCGCGATGGAAAGTCAAGCGTTTGGCCTCCTGGCCACGACCGACGACATGCTTGAAGGCGTCGAGGCGTTCACACACGACCGCGACCCGCAGTTCGACTAGCCTCGATCGGTACCCTCGATATCGGTCCTCCAGACTCCTCACCACCGACACGAATATCTAGTACAAATGAAATAACGTTTAATGCCCGCAGTCGTAATTTTCTCAGTGGAATGGACGAGACCGACCGGCTCGAGAACTACTATTTTCACGAGCAAGGGTTCGACACGATCGAAGCGGCGGAGGAGTGGTTCGAGTGGGAAATCCCCGAGACGTTCAACATCGCTCACTACGTCTGCGACCGGTGGGCCGAGGCGAAGAAGAACGACGTTGCCCTATATATCGACGCGGAAGGCGAGCGACGGAGCGCGTACACGTTTCGCCAGCTCCGGCACTACGCGAATCGGTTCGCGAACGCTCTCGAGGACCGGCACATCGGACCGGGCGACCGGGTCGCCGTTAACGGCACGCAGTGCCTGCAGTCGCTCGTCGCCCACCTCGCCGCATTCAAACTCGGTGCTGTCACCGTCCCGCTTAGCGTCCTCCTCGGCACCGACGGGCTGCGATATCGACTCGCAAACTCGGGATCCACCGCGTTCGTGGTCGCTCGAGATGCAATTGAAACGTTCCGAGAGATTCGCGACGATCTCGACGCCCTCGAGCTAGTCGTGACGACCGAGGGGTTCGACAAAGAGGGCGAAGTCAGCTTCTGGGAGGTCATCGAGGGCTACGCGGCGGACTTCGAAACGCGGCGGACGGACTCGGAGGACGACGCCTGTATCATCTACACGAGCGGGACGACTGGCAAGCCCAAAGGCGCGGTCCACGCGCACAGACATCTCTTGGGCCTCCTTCCGCAGTTCATCAGTCTACAGCGACACAACACGGGAGGCGATCAGGTCGCGCGGACGATCTCCGAGTGGTCGTGGATTATGTCCCTGAATCAGATGGTCCTCCCGCCGCTTTTCTACGGGATACCGGTCGTCGGCTCCCCGAGAGGGAAGTTCGAGGCCGAGAAGGAGTTCGAACTCGTCGACCGGTTCGGCATCACGCACCTGAATCTCCCGCCGACCGCGGTGCGCAAGATGATGCAAGTGGACGACGCGGCGGAGAAACACGATCTGAGCAGTCTCCGATCGTTCTCGACCGGCGGGGAGTCCGCGGGAGAGAGCATCATCGACTGGGCGACCAGCACCTTCGAGAACGCGGCGTTCGTTGAAGGCTACGGAACGACCGAGATTGGAGGGCTCATCTGCGACGACCCCGCTTTCGGTATCGCTCACCGAACCGGCTACTTCGGGATTCCGTCGCTCGGACACGAGGTCGCGATCCTCGACCTCGATACAGGGGAGCCGATCGAGGCGCCTGGCAAAATCGGTGAGCTTGCGGTTCGGTACGAGGACGACCCGATGCTGTTCGTAGGCTACCTCGACAAGCCCGAAAAGACGGCAGAGAAGGTTCAAAACGGCTGGCTCCTCTCTGAGGACCTCGTATCGATCGACGAGGACGGCTACTTCCGATTTCACGCCCGCGACGACGATCTGATCATCAGCTCCGGCTATCGGTTCGGCCCGGACGAGATCGAGGAGGCGCTGGTCACCCACGAGGCCGTGGCGGAGGCGGGCGTCATCGGTGTGCCCCACGAGACGCGCGGCGAGATTCCCAAGGCGTTCGTCGTCCTGAGCGAGGGGCGCGAGCCGACCGAGGAGCGACGCTCGGACCTCCAGCAACACGTCAAGGACCGGCTGGCGAAGTACGAGTACCCGCGCGAACTCGAATTCGTCGAGAAGCTTCCTCGTACTTCGACCGGGAAGATCCGCCGAACGGCACTCCGTGGGCGCGAGGGCGTCGCCGAGTAGGGGTCGTCGAGGAGCGACCCGGGCTACGGTCATTCCGCGACGAAAGAGTTTTATCATCGTTTTTCGACCATTCGGCATGGAATTACTGAACGAGTTACTGGTTCCGGAGTCAGTTCGGACCGCCAAACACGAGGCTCGAGCGTTCGCACGCAAGTACATCGAGCCGAACGCCGAGCGACACTTCAACGACGGGACGTACCCGACGGCGGTCGTCGACGCAGCGAGCGACGCCGGCTTCGTCGGGATCGAGATCAGCGAGGAGTACGGTGGGCGCGGCGCGTCGCTCCTCGAGAGCCTGGCGATCACGGAGGAGTTTTTCCGCGCGGACGCCGGGATCGGGATGGCGATTCGGGGGCGGAGTTTCGGCACGAATATCCTCGAGCGATACGGGACGGACCGACAGAAGCGAACGCGCCTACCGCTGATCGCGTCGGGCGAGGAGTTCGCCGGGATGGCAATATCGGAACCGGAGACCGGGAGCGACCTCGCGGGGATGACGACCGCCGCGGAGCGCGACGGCGACGAATGGGTGATCGACGGCGAGAAGTACTGGATCGGAAACGGGATCGACGCTGATTGGGTTCTCGTGTACGCGAAGACCGGGTCCAACCCCGAGGATCGACACGGGAACCACTCGCTGTTCATCGTCCCGACGAATACGTCGGGGTACACCGCAGAACACATCCCCGAGAAGATCGGAATGCGAGCGTCCCAGCAGGCCCGCATCGAGTTCGACGACTGCCGCGTTCGGGAAGAGAACCTCGTCGGCGAGGAGGGAGAGGGGTTCCGAATGGTCGCCGAGTTTTTCGATCACGGCCGCGTCTCCACGAGCGGGCACGGCATCGGAATCGCGGCCGCGTCCCTCGAGGAAACGTGGAAATTCGTCGAGGAGCGCGAGGAATTCGGCCGGTCGGTAAGCGAATTCCAGTCTGTCCGACACGACCTCGCGGACGCTCGGACGGAGTTCGAGAGCGCACGCGCGCTAACGTGGCGCGCCGCAGAGCGCGTAAAAGGGACGAAGGATGCAACCGACTGGGCCGCGATGGCGAAGATGAAGGCGACCGAGACCGCCGTTGAGTGTACCGAAACCGGGATGCGACTCCACGGCGGACGCGGCATCCTAAACGAGCGACGAATCTCTCGACTCTACCGCGACGCGCGCCTCCCGATCATATACGAGGGCGTCAACGAAATCCAGCGCGACCTGATCTACCGCCACACGTAGACGGCCTCGATGGGGTGGGGAGTGGTGTTGCGAACGGCGGCCCCCTCAGAGCCCGTAATCGCGCGGTTCGTGTTGCACGCTCGTCCACTTCGTCTGCGTGAACTCCTGGAGCACCTCGTCGCCGTTGTAGCGGCCGATACCGGACGCCCCGACGCCGCCGAAGGGCATGTGTGGTTCCTCGTTCACTGGTTGATCGTTGACGTGAATCATCCCGGTGTCGATCCGCTGTGCGATTTCCCGACCGCGACCGACGTCGCCGGCGTAGACGCTCCCGGAGAGACCGTACTCGGTATCGTTAGCGATCTCGACCGCCTCGTCCACATCGCCGGCCGGAATGACGGGCGCGATGGGGCCGAAGTGCTCGTTGCAGGCCGTCGGCATGTCGCTCGTCACGCCGGAGAGCACGGTCGGCGCGACGACGAGGGAGTCTTCGACGCCGTTGAGGGAGACGACCTCGCCGCCCGTCTCGAGCGTCGCACCGGCGTCGACCGTGTCGTCGATGAAGCGGAGTATCTGCTCGCGTTGAGACTCGTTGATGATTGGGCCGACGATGGTCGCCGGATCGTGGACGCTGCCGGTCGCTATCTCTTCTGCCCTGGTCGCGAGTTTTCCGACGTACTCGTCGTAGATGTCCTCGTGAACGACGTGGCGGTTGATGGAGAGACACACCTGCCCGGAATGGATGAACGAGCCGAACGTCCCCGCTTCGACCGCCTCGTCGATGTCAGCGTCCGCGGTGACGATGTGTGCGTTGTTCCCGCCGAGTTCCATCGCGGCGATGGCGAGGTTCCGGCCGGCGGTCGCGGCGACTTCGCGGCCGACGCTCGTCGACCCCGTGAACGCGACGACGTCCGCGACGGGATGGCCGGCCATGTTGTCGCCGATATCCGAACCGCTGCCGGTGACGACGTTCAGGACTCCGTCCGGGAGCGCCGCCTCCTCGAAGAGTTTGGCGACGAGGAGTCCGCCCGTGACCGGTGTCTCCGAGGAGGGTTTGAGGACGACGGAATTCCCCGTCGCGATAGCAGGTGCGACGGCCCGCATCGTGAGGACGAGTGGGAAGTTCCATGGCGTAATGACCGAGATAACCCCCTCCGGCCTCCGTTCGACGATGTTCTCCTTGTTCGGGATGTTCGAGCCAGCGTGTTCGCCCTTCATTCGCGCCGGGAACGTCGCGGCTTCGCCCATCGTCGCCAGCGTGTTCTGGGTCTCGATGGTAGCCTTCGCCGTCGACGAACCACCTTCCGAGATCAGGAGGTCGACGACGTCGTCGAACGATTCTTCGAGGGCGTCCATCCCGTCGAGAATGGCTCCCTGTCGTCTGCTCGGACTCGCGTCCGCCCACTCGTCCTGCGCCGCCGCCGCGGCCTCGAACGCCGCGTTGACGTCGTCCTCGGTCGCGGCCGGGACGTCGAAGAGGCGATCTCTCGTGGACGGATCAGCGACGGCGAGCGTCTCCCCGCTCGGGGATGGGACCCACTTGCCGTCGAGAAACATCCGGGACCAATCATCGTCCGCGATAGTTGGTGTCATACAAACTCCGAATACGTCAGTGTCGATTATATGTGTTTTCGTGGTGATCGGTTCCGTCGGAACACAGAGACTGCGCAGAGAGCGGCGGAAGGCTCGAGGACTCAGCGTAATTTCAGGACGCTGTGGACATCCTCTCCGTCGAGGAGGTTTGCGTACGCCTTGTCGACGTCGTCCAAGCAGTATTCCTGCGTGATCAGTTCGTCGAGCAGGTAATCGTCGTTGAGATACCGATCAATGACCTCCGCCGTCGTCCGCCGGGGGCTGGCTCCGCCGTAAAGACAGCCTTTGATCTCCGTCTCGCCGTCAAGGAGTTGCTGTGGCGAGATGGGAATGTTCCGACTCGGCGACCCGGCCGTGATGATCAGTTCTCCACGAGGACCGAGGAGCGGAACCGTATCCGCGATGAGCTCACCGCTAGCTACGCCTACGGAGAGCACGACGACGTCCGCGCCTAGCGGAGCGATATCGTGGACGAACTCGACCGGGTCGGTAACGTCTGGGTCGATGGCGTAGTCCGCGCCGAACTCGAGTGACTTCTCGCGTTTCAGGTCCACGAGATCGCTCGCGATGACCGTCCCTGCGCCGGCGTGGGTGGCTCCCTGAATGGCGTTCAGTCCGACGTTCCCCGCCCCGATGACGACCACCGTGTCGTTGGGCTGGATGTCCGCGCGGTGGGCCGCAGACCCGTATCCGGTCACGACGCCACAGCCGATGATCGACGCGACGTCGGTGGGGAGAACGTTCGGAATCGGGTACACTTCGGATTCCGGAACGACGATCTCTTCGGCGAATGTCCCGAGGGTCAGGAACTGCGCTAGATCCTCGTCACCGCGGTGGAATCGGCACGTTCCGTCGAGAAGGTAGCCTTCGTAGAGACTCTCACCGCCGCGAACACAGAGGTGTTGGTGACCCTGGACGCACATCTCACAGGCGCCACACGAGGGAACCCAAAGGGTGAGAGCGCGGTCGCCAGGTTCGACGCTCGTGACACCCTCACCGATCTCGACGACGCGTCCAGCACCTTCATGACCCGCGACCACCGGATAGTTCCTCTGTAATGCACCTTCAACGGCGTGCCAGTCCGTGTGGCAAGCGCCCGCATACTCGATCTCGAGGCGTACCTCACCGGGTTTCGGATCGTCCAGTTCGACATCCGTCACCGTGAAGCCGTCCGTCTCCGGCGCTTCGACGACCGCAGCCTTGACACTATGTGTCATAAGACTATTATAGACACATCGGTCAATAAATATACCTGTTAACGTACAGATTGGTGTTCAGGAGGTTCGAGGTGTTCAGCCGGAGTAGTAGACGAGGCCCCCGGCGCGCTCGCGGGACGCTCGCCCGCGATTGACCAGATAGGCAAGCGTACTGAGGATCTCGGGGAAAAAGTGCATCGCGTGAGCGTCATCCAGAACGTTTTCAGCGACTTCGGCTGCCGTCATCGGCCCGGCGGCGAGTGCGTCGGCTACGCCCTCAATCCGGCGGTCGAGACTGGTACGATCGTTCCGGAACGATTCGGTCGGATCCTCGTGGACGGGGCCGTGGCCCGGGAAGACCCGATCGAAGTCGCGCTCCTCGAGACGGTCGAGGGAGCGCTGGTAGCTCACGACGGCGTTGTGGTACTCGCGGTCCAGGCGGTTGTTGAGGAGAACCGCACGGAACGGTTCGATGGCCATGTCGCCGGAGAAGAGGACCGACTCGCCGTCAACCGTCGTCGCATAGCAGTGGTGGTCGGCTTGGTGGCCGGGCGTCCAGATCGCATCGATAGTCCGTTCGCCGACGGTGATGCGCTGATCGTCGACGAGCCAGTGGTCGACGGCATCGAAGGGGAAGTTCGTCCGCATCCACCGCTGTAAGCGCGTTTCGTCGTCGAACAACTGTTCCTGTTTGGACTGATCGAACCCGCTCTCCGCGATCGTGTTCCGGATCCGGTCGGTAACACTCTCGAGAGGTCGATTGAGCCTATCGCGCGCCATGAGCGGGGCGTACACGTCCGCGTCGCTTCCCTCGACCAGTTCCCGAAGACGACCGATATGGTCGGGGTGGGGGTGAGTCAGGAAGACGTGGTCGATTTCCTCGAGGGCGTAGCCGCACTGATCGGCGAACGTAATCGGCTGTTCCATCGACCTCGAGGCGGGGCCGCTATCGAACAGAATCACCTCGTCTCCATCTAGGACGTACGCAGCGACGTGTCCGGGCGGGAACTCGATCGGGAATTCGATGCACGAAATCGTCACACTACTCTCCAGCATCTATCGCGGATGTCGTCGAACACGGGTATAGTTCTTGCTCGTTCTGGCCGCCTGCTGCCCGCCGGGCTCCTCGCCGCGGACTGAGCATCGGTAAAATTATTAATCATGAGGCTATTGTAACTTTCTACAGCGGTTCACCGAAACACCGTTGTTGATATACTATGTCCGATTCAATAGATGACACGTACGAGTTGTTTATCGATGGCGAAACGGTAGAGGCCTCGAACAACGATTATCTCACGACGGAAGATCCCGCAACCGAGGAACCGATCGCGGAGTTCGCGGCAGGGACCGCCGAAGATGTTGACAAGGCGGTCACGGCCGCACAAGATTCGCTCGAGGAGTGGCAAGCGAAAAAACCCGATGAGCGAGGAGAGATAGTCCAGCGAATCGCACACGGCATCCGCGAGCACGCCGAGACACTCGCAGAAGTCGAAACACTCGATCAGGGAAAGCCGTTGACCGCATCCCGGAGAGCCGTCGAGGGGGCAGCCAAGTGTTTCGAGTACTACGCGGGCGCGGCGGACAAACTCGAAGGTAAAAGCATCCCAGTAGGTGAAGATACGCTGGATTTCACGCTTCGAGAGCCCTACGGGGTAAGCGCCCAGATCATCCCGTGGAACGCCCCGCTCAACCTCAGTGCGCAGGGAACCGCACCAGCACTCGTCGCGGGAAATGCGGTCGTTATCAAACCTGCACCGACGACGCCGCTTTCGTCTCTCCACCTCGCGGAGATCTGTGAAGAGGTGGGCGTCCCTGACGGCGTCATTAACGTGGTTACTGGGGCGACAGAGCCTGGGGCTGCGTTGTCTTCGCACGAAGGTGTCGACACGATCTCGTTTACCGGAAGCGTACCCACGGGGCAAGCGGTGATGGAGTCCGCAGCGGAGCACATCACGCCGGTCACGCTCGAACTCGGCGGCAAGAACCCGGCGATCGTGATGCCCGACGCCGATATCGACGAGGCCGTAACCGCGATCTCGATAGGGATTTTCAGCAATACAGGACAGATCTGTGCCGCTGCCGATCGGGCCATCGTCCACGAGTCTATCTATGACGAGTTCGTCGAGAAAATTGTCGAACGGGCGGAGGCCTACACGCTGGGCGCGGGCATCGAAAACCCGGATATGGGCCCCCTCAACCACGCGGAACACTACGAGAAAGTGCTCAACTATATCGACATTGGCCTCGAAGAAGGAGCGACGCTCGAGACGGGCGGAGAAGCGCTCGATAGGGAGGGATACTTCGTTCAGCCGACCGTGTTCTCGGATGTCCGTAACGAGATGCGGATCGCTCAGGAGGAAATTTTCGGTCCGGTGCTTACCGTGATACCGTTCTCGGACCGGAAAGAAGCCGTCGAAATCGCGAACGATGTCGAGCTTGGACTCACTGGTGGGATCTTCTCGTACGATGTCAAACAGACGCTTCAGACAGCACGCGATATCGAGGCTGGAACGATCTACGTTAATCAGTGGTTCGGCGGATCGACGGCGACGCCGTTCGGCGGGATGAAGAAAAGCGGAATCGGTCGCGAGATGGGGCTCGAATCACTCGATTCGTACCTCCAGACGAAGAACGTCTGTATAGACCTCACGCTGGACGGGTAGACGCCTCCGGGTTCATCCGGTAGATATTCCGCATCGTCCGACAGTACAGGCTTTCCGGGCGCGAAAAAATAGCCGCTCAACGCACCGCACCGATTTTCTCCGGTTACGGACGGACCAAGACCTTTACCTCCTCGCTGTCACCATCGGCAAGTGCTTCAAATCCATCGTCGACGATGCCCTGAAGGCCGATCCGCGATGTAACGAGAAGTTCCGGATCCACCGCGCCGGTGGCGAACTTCTGGAGAACTGCGCCAAAGTCTCGGTCGGCAAGCGGCCCCGTCCGATAGGCCGCCGAGGCATTGACGGATCGTTCCTTGTTGATGAGGTCCATCGGCTCGAACTCGACCGCTCCCTTGAACACGCCAATGAGAGTGGTGTGTCCACTTGGTTTGGTGGCCTTGATCGCGTCGTTAAGCGCGGATTCTCTGCCGGCCACTTCGAACGCGACATCGACGCCGCCATTTGTCTCGTCGCGAATTCGCTCGATTGGATCCGTGTTTCTCGAATCGATCACAACGTCTGCACCACACTCGTGAGCGATCGCTCGTCGTGCTTCCCGGTGTCCTGAGGCGTAAATAGGGCCTGCACCGGCAGCCTTTACGAGCTGAATCAGTCCAAGCCCGATGGGGCCGAGCCCGACGACCGCAACAGACTGACCCGGGCAAAGTGGGGATCGCATGAGGGCGTGGAAGGCCACTGCCACCGGTTCGGAAACCGCGGCCATCTCCGGCGAAACGCCGGCCGGAAGAGGAACCACGTTCCCGACTGGCGCCGTGACTCGTTCGGCATAGGCCCCGGGTCGTTGCGCCCCGATAACTTCCAAGTTTTCACAGATGTTGTACTTTGCTTCGTCGCAACACCAGCACTCTTCGCAGGCGACAAGCGGATTCAACACGATCTCGGTACCAACCTCGACATCAACATTCTCGCCGGTCTCTGCGATCGTTCCACCCGCTTCGTGGCCCATCGTATACGGCACTCTGTCATCGGACCGTGGCCCGTGGAGGTATTCTCCGAGATCAGAGCCGCAAATGCCGCAAGCTGTCACGTCGATCAATACCTCGCCTTCATCCGGGGACGGTTCGTCCATATCCGTAACTCTGATATCTCTGTTCCCGTAATATTGAGCTGCTTGCATGACCGATGACGAGTACGAACCGATCCGACATAAAATACAGGGACTAAAACCGGATCAAGCTTCGATCGCGTTCAGATTACGGCCTTTTCGGCGATTCCAGTTCCAATCGACTGGCGTTTTTGAGTAGACCCGCCCCTTTCTCGGCGATAGCGATCGTCGGCGCATTTGTATCCCCACTCGAAATCTTCGGCATAATCGACGCGTCGATGACACGGAGGTCCGACACCCATGTACGCGAAAACCCTCAAATCGCCCTGGGTTTGTTTGATGCTATCAAAGATCACGATCGATGCGACCGATCCCCGTTCCCGCATCGATTTATTGTAGACTCACAATACGTCCGATGCCAGAAACGCCGGCTGATGCGGAGGATGCTATCTTGAATAGACAGTCGATTTTCCTCTTTTTCAGTGCACTATCCCCAATGTGTGGCCCATTATGCCTATTTTATCACTCTTTCTGGTCGACTCTGACTGTTATCTCATTAGCAAACGCAAATCAGTTCCTTTACAGTAGTACGAGTGTATAAAATCACGAGGAACCTGTACCTGTCATTTGAGAAGGTCGAATCTCATAGGAAGCCAGTTTCCGTATGGATGTTGATTTCGATATTGTTCGCCGATCGGATAACTGCCTTAGCGAGTTCGTCCTCGAGTTGTTTTCCCTGCCAGTTATTGGCCGGTCCAGAGATACTGATCGCGCCGATGACCGACTCGTGCTCATCGATAATCGGCGCGCCGATCCCCTGATTGCCGTAGACGACTTCCTCGTTGTTGACCGCGTATCGCTGATCGCGGATCTGCTCGAGCTCTTCATACAGCGCGTTCTTATCCGTTATCGTGTGCGACGTATATGCGGGTAATCCCTGCTGCTCGATGATTTGATCGACCCTCGATTCGGGCAAGTGTGCGAGTATCGCCTTTCCACCGGCTGTACAGTGGGTGTGCACTTGCGGCGCGTCTCGTTTCTTGGTGTGAACCTCCTTTCCGATAGCGTCTTTACCAAACATTTCGTAAAGAATGAGTGTCTTTCCCTGATATTCAGTTATCAAGTGTGCAACGGCGTCGTATTCGTGAGCCAATTTCTCGATTTCCGTCTTTCCAGCTCGGAAGAGATCTGTCTGGCTCCGGGCCCGCTCGCTGAAAGGAATAAATTCCATTCCCAACTTGTATTTTTTCCCCTCTTGCTGAACGAATCCTTTCGACTTGAGGGTTGCCAAATGAGTATGTACAGTCCCTGGTGAGAGTCCGACCTCTTCAGAGATCTCCAAGATACTGCTACAGCCGTTTTCGCTGATCTGACGAAGTATCTGAAACGCCCGATCAACCGATTGAATTCGGCGTGTTTCATCTGACATGGATTCTAATACACAAAGGGAGTATATATTCTTTTGCGAGGATCAAATAAGATGCATTTTCACCTCTCCCTATATTAGTTCGATGTTTGACGTGTAGGGGCCGTGTGCAATGGAGGCCTCAGTAGGAGCAGTCGATCAAAGATATGCATCTTCAACTTTGGGCAAACAACCGTTCATTCAATAGCGGTGTCGGCCGTTCGCTTGCGTTTGTATCCGGTTGTTTGCAAAGGCACGAACCGATAGACTGAATTAGATAGGCAGTGAGTTAGCATATCATGGTTGACGTCTACGACCTAATTGAGATCGAACCATGGGAAGAGGTGCTTGTTAAACACGAGCGACTTCTACCCAACCAACTTGAATATCTCACGGAGCAATCAGCGTATTATCGCCGTCTGTTCGAGGAGTGGGACGTCAGACCCGCAACTATCGATACGTTGGACGAGTTCACTGAACTTCCGTTCATGACGAAACAGGACGAACGTGACAGTCAAGTGTCTCAGACGCCAGCTAAACCCCTCGGCGAACATCAGACTGCCCCTACCTCGGCACTCAACCGTGTCATCTCGTCGTCCGGAACAACGGGCAAACCCACCTACTTCGGCCTCACGTCCCAGGATCGGCGCGACTGGAACACCGTCCAAGAGCGCGCGTTTTACACCACAGGGGTACGCTCCGCAGATATCGTGTTGTTCGGAGCGGGACAAACGATGATCACGGGCGGAACACCGTATTTCGAATCGCTAACGAAATTGGGTGCGAATGTCGTCCCTGCGGGAGGTGAAAGCACCGATCGATTGCTTTCTGTCGCGACCGACATCCATCCGGATGTCCTCTGGACGACCACGTCTCATATTCGATACCTCTCCGAACAGGCAGAGGAAGTGTGTGGTATTTCGCCAGCAGACTTGCCCATGACGAAGGTTATCGGCGGAGGCGGCCCCGGGATTTCTAATCCGGAAATCCGATCCGAATTTTACGACGCGTGGGACGCGAGCTTAGTCCGCGAGGCGATGGGATTAGGTGACGTCGTCGGCTGTATGTGGGCTGAGTGTGAGGAGGAATCGGGTATGCACTTTCATGCTCAAGGGTATGTCCACGTCGAATTGATTAATCCGGAGACAGGCGATACCAGGCCCTTCGAAGAAGGAGCAGAGGGCGAACTCGTTTACACACATCTGCGCCGAGAAGCGACGCCACTGGTTCGATTCCGATCGGGTGACTACGCTCGCGTAACCGGAACTGACTGTGATTGTGGTCGAACATCGCCGAAGATTCACTGCATCGGACGGACCGATGAGATGCTCATCTACAAGGGAATGAACGTGTTCCCGTCAGCGGTTCGCGACGTCATCTCCGAGGTAGAGGGCGTCGCACCTCGCGTCCGAATGATTGTCCCCGACGAAAAGAAAGTCCACTTTGAAAATCCGATCTCGATCGAGATCGCTTCCGAACCGGGCACCTCCCGGACCGAATCGGAGCTCATCAATGAGGTCGTCGATGTCGTTCGCGGCCAGCTCAAAGTCCGCGTCGATCCGACGGTCGTCGATATTGACGAGCTCCCAACGGACGAGTATAAGACGGACCTCATCGAAGTCCGCAACTGATTCAGTGGAAGTAACACCGTGTCCGGAGGCGCAGCTATAGCCCACACCGCGATCGTCATCTAACGGTCGGATTCGAGCCGTCGGATTACGGCTCTTCTCGAGCTAATGAGACGACGCGCGTCCTAAACCAGCCTCAAGGAGGTGCCAACTTCCGAGACAATTCGGTACGCTTTTCCTTGTTCCATGAGAGCAGAATACATGATCGATATCGATCTGACAGACGAGACTGCGATCGTCACCGGTGGAGCACAGGGATTCGGACGCGGAATCGCCAAACGCCTCGGCGAGGCCGGAAGCAACGTCGTGATCGCCGATATTCAGGTCGAAAAAGCCGAGGAGACAGCTGAGGAACTGCGAAATGGCGATATCGCGGTGGAGGTCGTCGACTGCGACGTGACCGCCCCAGCGTCTGCAGAGGCACTCGTTGAGGCCACAGTCGATCGGTTCGAAAGCGTGGAAATCCTCGTCAACAACGCCGGTGGTAGCACGTCTGACCACTTCAGCGAACTCGCTTTCGATACGTGGTCCGATGGAATCGGGCTAAATCTCTCGGGACCGTTCAACTGCTCGAAAGCCGTCGCTTCAGAGATGCAAAAGCACGGACGAGGACGAATCGTCAACATCTCTTCGATGGCGGGTCGAAATGTTACCGTCCACGGAGACCCTAGTTATACCGCCTCGAAGTGGGGTCTCATCGGCCTCTCGAAGCATACGGCTCGAGATCTCGGGCCTGACGTTCGAGTGAACGCGGTTTGTCCCGGCGGCGGTCCGAGCGGACCGCTTGAGCGTGGCGTCACGTCTGAGGATATCGCGGATAGCGTTCTGTTCCTCGTGTCCGATCTCGCCGGCTACATCACCGGGACGGTGCTCGAGGTCGACGGCGGCGGGAATCTCAATGAGCGGCCTGACTATCTCGAGAAGCCACCCGAAGAGTGGCCCGAGTTCCTCCAGGACCAGTAAGGCTGCGTCGGACACTGGGTTTCGTTTCTCAAGCGGTCGTAATGAACGAGCGAACTCGTACTGGTTCTCACGGCGATCGAGGATTACTGCGCGTGTCTGAGAGTCTTCGCCCCTCGCTCGAAGGCTTCGAGGGACACTCCAACTGCCGGTCACGTGATCCGTGATGACGGCACCGACGGCCGCTACTCCGATTCGTGTCCGACGGGCTCGAACCGGTAAAAAACGCGGTCCTCATCACGCGGCCCGTCGATATCCACGATTTTCAGCGTCACTCGATCTCCGATCGAGAGATCTTCGTATGCAGCTCCGTCGATACGAGCCGAGAGACGAACGTCGATCCCCTCGAGATCGACGATACCTATGACGAACGGGACATCTTCCGCCATGCCGATCGGCGCGCTTCCGCGGACAACGGAGAAGGCAAATAGCGTCCCGTCATGCGGGAGTGCCGTATAAGAAAGATCGTCACTCATACACTTCGGACAGACCACACGCGGCGGGAAGTGGATCGCGTCGCAGTTTTCACAGCGCGTCGTCGATAGTACACCCTCACGAAGCCGGTCATAGAATCCGTGTATGCGCGTCTCTTCCTCGGATTGGAGCTCGTAGAAATCGAGTAATCGTGGAAATTCGATTCGTTCCGGGACGTAAACGGTATCTCGTGGCGGCACTGAGTCATCGTTCATTGTGGATCCCTCGCGAGCGTCATAACGCTGTGTACGGACGCACTGCCGCTGAGATTGTGAATGAGCCCGGTTTCCGGACTTCCCGGAACCCGTCTTTCGGGCGGAATGTCGCCGATGAACTGACGGTAGATTTCCAACGCCTGGGAGATGCCAGTCGCACCGAGCGGATGTCCGCAACCGAGTAGCCCGCCGCGAGGATTGACGGCAATGTCACCGTCGAGGGCGCTTCGGCCCTCTTCGACAAAGCGCCCTCCCTTACCCTTTTCGACCCAGCCGAGATCCTCGTACTCGATGATTTCGCTGATAGAGAAGCAATCGTGTATCTCGGCGACGTCGAGCTCTTTTACGGGATCATCGATGCCGGCCTGCTCGTACGCTTTTTCGGCTGCGACGGTTGCCTGCGGCCATGCTGACAGTGACGGGAGATTGTTGATGGAGTTGCTCGCCATGCACGATTGACCGCTTCCCGTGATGTAGGCGGCCGTGTCGGTGAGTTCGCGAGCCTTCTCCTCGCTTACGAGCACAAGTGCTGCCGCGCCGTCGGTGATCCCGCTACAGTCGAACAGATTGAGCGGAGGCGCGATCGGATAGGACTCGAGCACGTCGTCGACATCGATTTCCTTCTGAAACTGTGCGTAGGGGTTATTGGCCGCGTGAGTCTTGTTTTTCTCACTCACCGCCGCGAGCTGTTCCTGAGTCGTCCCGTACTCGTGCATATGGCGCTGGGCGATGAGCGAGAAATACGACGGGGCGTTCAATCCGTTCGCACCGTCGAACTCCCTGTCGACAACGTTCGTCATGCTCGATTGCATTTCCTCGGTATGCTCGTCCGGGAGATTCATCTTTTCGACGCCGACGACGAGTGCGACGTCTAGTTTCCCGGCGGCGATAGCGAGCCACGCGTAGCGGAGTGCTGCCTGTCCACTCGCGCAGGCGAGTTCCGTCCGAGCGATCATCGAGTCGACGTCGATCCCGAGCAACTCTGCGACGAGCGGCGCCACGTGCGACTGGAAAGCGAACCGCTCAGGCTGTACGGAGCTGACGAACAGTCCCTCTACGTCGTCAGGAGTGATAGGAGCGTCATCGAATGCTTCTTTCCCGGCCTCTTGGGCGAGATCCTTCCACGTCGCCTGTCGCTTGCCCCAGCGAGTATGTCCACCACCGACGATCGCTGCAGTCTGCGTCATCAGTTCCTCACCCGGCTATTCTTACAGTCCCCTCGCGCATCTAGTGCCTGCTCGTCCGCGGATAGAAAGGACTCGGGTACGTGTACGCCGCTGTGATTCAGCATCGCTTTCGAGTTCAGGATGATCGCTATTAGTGTTTGCGCTACAACGCACGAATGCCCGCCTCTGTCGTCTCGCTGCTGGACTTTCATCGTGGTACTTCGGGTATCACGAGTCGAGAATCGCACTCTCCACCTGTATGAATCGTGTGTTTTCCTTCATTAATCGTTTCTAGCCCGAGTGCTGTTTCTCCTCGTTTCCTGGCGGGGTATTTCTCTGTCAGGTCTTCGTGTCCGAACAGCGTCCCCGAAACCTCGACTTGCAGCGTCTCCCCTTCTCGATAGTAGGTGCCCGACGGCCGGATTGGAATCTGACACTCGACGGTTTCCCCCGGATTCACCGGATCAGGGTCTGCTTCTCGCTCAAGGACGGGCTCCCACTGAGTCGATTTCTCCTCGTTCAGACTCCGGTGTGAAAGCCGAAGGAACCCGAGTGCGGCCGGGTGTGACAACGGCGCTGCGTATCCGTGAAATTTTACTTCGTTATCGCTCCGATCGAGCTTCCGGACGGTAACGAATAGATCGCCATCAGTCGCATCTTCAGGCGTCACCCACAGCTTCAAGCCCTGATACCCGATCAACGAGGTCTCCTCGTCGAAGGTGACCTCGAACGTTACGCTGTCTGTAGTAGTTGCATCGTAGCTGATCGTGCTCTCTCGGTCCGGGTTTCCGTCAATAAGAGATCCGTCTGTCGCATCGAGGTGAAGCGTCCGATACTGCGTTTCGGGCAGCGGAAAGTCGTCTGCTGTCCGAACGGACCAATTGCGGAGCGAGTCACGAACTTCCGCCCTGACCGGCTTTTCGTGTAGGATTCTCGTATCGGTACACTTCAAGAAGTGATCGAAGAACCGCTTTCGGAGCGCCTGCGCTTCCGTTTCGTAGAACGTGGCCCATTTCTCCCTGCCGTGGTTGTAGAGCCACTTGTGCTTGGAGGCGATATTCCGAAACGCCCTGAAATCGCCTCGGCTAAAGAGGCCGTGGCTCGACCAGGAGCCACAGATAAGGGCGGGTTGGGTAATCTCCTCGTATATCTCGTCTTCGGGCCTATTTTCGGGCGTTGGCGGGTTCGTGTCTTCCGGCGCAGGCCAGACGGGGTCGTGTGGGACGGGAAAGTCTTCGGTTGACGTCGGAGAGGTAACAGGACCGATCCCACCGTGTCTGTACAAATCATCCGGGGTGCCCTGCCAGGGGCAAATCGCCCGTAAATGAGGGGGGTTCATTTCGGCTGCATAATATTGGAGGATAGAAAAAATAGAAACGCCGCTCATGCCGACGTTTCCGTTGCTCCACTCCTGGTTCGCTGCCCACTCAATGGCATCGTACATGTCCCGTCCCCACGATTCGAATCCGTTGAATTCTCCCGGCGAGCGACCGAATCCTCTCCCGTCGACGACGATGTTTACGTATCCCTGAGGGACCCAGAAGTTGTGGTTCTCCGATTCGAATGTACACGAGTATGCGATCGGCGGGCTCCACGGTTCATATCCGACTCCCGTTCCCGGCCACTGCTCCCCGAACAGTTCCTCGGCTTCGCCCCAATAGATATCTTTCCCCCATCCGGTAAACTCCATAATCACCGGGTATTCGCCGGGAACCTCGCCGAATGTTTCGCCGGGTTCCACGGGCCGGTAGATGTTACTGGCCAACTCTAATCCATCGCGCATCGGAATCGGAATGTCGGTCTCCTTGGCGATTCCCGTCGCGACTCCTTCGACCGACGACTCCCAAACGTCGCCAGATTCTGTCCCCGTTTCGGTTCCGCCGTTGCCCTGGGCGGTCCAGTGCTTAGCGGCGTGATCGTCTGGCTCTCCATTGGCTTCTTGTGTCTTATGATCTGCCATGACCTCTCTGGTTCCCTATCACGGACCATACACTTAAGAAATGGTATCGAAGATCAAACGAGGCACTATCGAATAGACAGAAAAGGACAACACAGAGATCAGGAACCGACGAGCGCCGAACGACGGTTGTCGGCCGAATAGAGGGGAACGTTTTTTATTGGGAAGATAGCAACTACTGCTAGACAATGGTTTACGATATCGCAATTATCGGTACCGGACCGGCCGGGCTCAGCGCGGGCGCCTATGCGGGACGGAGAGGGTACGACACGTTGTTCTTCGAGGACGAGTCGATAGGCGGAGAACTCGTGAACCGACACGAGATACAATCGTACCCAGGGTTTCCGGACGGAATAGCCGGTACGGAGCTCCGGTCACAGCTCGTGAATACCGCTGAAACGTACGATCCAGACGTCGAAATGGCCGCCGTCGAAGACGTCGACCCCGGAGCACCGCACGAACTCCACACGCAACACGGGCAGTTTCAGGCCTCGGCTGTCGTCATCGCGACCGGAAGCAGTCCGAAGCGACTCGGCGTTCCCGGAGAGTCGGACTACTGGGGACGGGGCGTGTTCGACTGTGCGACCTGTGACGGCCCGCTCTACGCTGGCGAACGAATCGCCATCATTGGAGGCCGAAACCACGCCATTATCGACGCACTATTCTTGACGAACCACGCATCAGAGGTGCTGTTAATCGAACGAGCGGAAGAATTGACCGCCGACGAGTCGCTTGCGGCCGACGCTCGAACTAACCAGCAGATCAAGGTTCTGACCGGTATGTCGGTAACGGAAATCCAAGGCGACGATGGCGTCGTCACCTCGATACAACTGCGGGACCTCGAAAGTGACGAGACGAGCACCGAGTCAGTCGGCGGATTAAACGTCAACATCGGCGCCGTTCCGAACGCGTCGTTCCTCGAGGACACCGTCGACCTCGACGACGACGGAAGCGTGATCGTCGGCCCGGATATGGAGACGTCCGTCAAAGGGATCTACGCAGCTGGAGACGTCCGGATGGATAGTCCGCTGGAAGTTGCCGCAGCGGTGGGCGATGGCGTTACTGCCGTCCGGTCGGCACGAACGCATCTCGAGACGAACTCGAGTTCATAGCGGAGTCGCCGGTAGAAGTCCGAGAACCGCTTCTCAGCCGCTGTGAATCGGCGGAGAGAGCCGCACGACAGTCCCATCATACAACGCCGTCTCGTTGTCCTCCAGCGTCTTGAGGCTCCGCTTGTTGACGGTGATGTTCACGGATATCACGTCGCCCTCAGCTTGCCCGTCAAGAACGGCTCGAACATCATCTAACTCCGGGTACGACTGCTCCAGCAGGTCGCCGACGGTCGCATTCGACTCGAGCGTGTATCGATAAAACTTTCTTTCGATAGTCTCACGAACTGGTCCGAAGGTCCGGACTTCAATGTACATACCGCGGATTTGGGTTTCTGTTACCGCTCGTTCGCTGACGTCCAGACTCGGCAGCGGGCCGTTTCGTGAATCATATCTCATCATTGCTGATGCAGGACTGTAACGGGATTTAGGCGCTTCTTCAGCGAAAGGTCGATCGCGGAAACCGGCTATCGACATACCGAATACCAACCACTCGGTCCAAGGACGTCCAAGGAAACGATTCACGGCTATAGATAGAACACGCTGGACAGAGAACAGAGCGGGACAGCCGCGGAGACGGAGTCTTATTTGACGACCCCGAATTTCGGTGTGAACAATGGCCGTAATAGAGGATGAGAACGGACGGTATCGACGGCATCTCGAAGAGGCAAACGGTCGGTTGCGAACGTCCTCATGACACCATGAGAACGAGGTGTTTTGTCAGCTTCAAAATCAGACTCCGACGACAGAGCAGGGCTATTTACACGCGTACTGTTGTAACAATACTGGGTAGGTCCCATGTGAGGAACGACATTATACACAAAATGAATTTGTGGTTGTAAAATAATAACTTTCAACCTTGGGTATTCTCCATCTATTGCGACAGACTAGGGGATTATCGTACAGTATCGGACCAAATGCCAAGAGCTCGTGCGGTCCCCATCAACGAACGAACCGCCCAGATGCATAACTAGGAGTAGACGAGGGGATGAAGTACGCTATCACGCGCAATCCGGATCGAAAGACGTGTGTTTGACATTACCAAATACCTGGCGAACGGATCGATCGATGTGCTGATTTCCAGGGATACTAACCCTGGAAGTCGCGTCGGGACTCGAGCGAAAATTGCCGCGCCCGAATCCGACGAATCATCACAAGAAACGCCGCCGAACAGGTGTTGAGTTCGAAGCGATGTTCCGTTTCAGTCATCGGTTCAGCCGATCGCCCAAACTGTGCCGGTAACTCTTTCAGCGTTTGTTCATCACATTTCATCATGAAGTTAGAAACTTATATATATAGTGATGAATAACACATGCGTGTGCTACACATGCACAAATGGGAACAGGTGCCATCTGGATTATAATGAGTAACGAAGACGCAAACCACGAGCGAAGTATTGATAGACGAACGTGTTTAGGTGCGCTCTCGGCGGCTGCTGGGATGACTCTGGCAGGGTGTATGGGTGGAGGCTCCGAAGAACACGAGCCAGGCGAACCGGTACCTACCGTGTACCTGGAATCGATGACGGGTGTGACGTCAGAATCAGCGATCGAACAAGCGCACCTTCACCTCGCCGACGTGCTCGAGAAAGAACTGGGAGTTCCAGCGGATGTTTCGACGAAAGAAATAAACACGATGTGGTCCGAGCTTTTTAACGACGACCGATCGCGTCACCTCCACCTCGACGTCAATCCGGACATGCCACAACTCCTAGAGCCGCACAATATCCTCCGGTCGTTCCAGGCCCAACGGGCGGGCGCGAACGGATTGGGCAACGTAAACCAGTACGCAAACTGTGAGTTCACTAATCTCGTCGAGGAGCAAGTCAGCATCTCTGACCCCGACGAACGCGAATCAGTCATCCACGAAGCGGCGAGTGTCTGGTCGGAGGATGTGGCTTCGATCAATCTGTTCTCGATGTACGTTCGATCTGTGTATCGGCCGGATGGAGTGGATATCGCCGACGATACTGGTGCACAGGGTATCGCCGACCGGAATACGGATCTGTTCATCAGGGACATGGCTCCGTCGGACGGGAACACGATCAACACCAACATAACGAGCACGGCGATGCAGTCTTCCACCTACATGGTGAATACGCCGTCGACGATTTGGGGGACCGTTGTTCACTCTCCGTTGGTGTACTTCGATAAGAACAACGAGCTCCAGCCCTATCTTGCGACGGATTGGGAAATCGAGGACGAGGCAACGACATTCACGTTCGAACTCCGCGAAGAGGCCACGTTCCATAACGGTGATCCCATCACTGCCGAGGACGTCCAGTGGACGATGGAGTTCGTCAACGAGAACACGGCTCACTTCCAAGAGGCCAGTGAAGTCCCTTACAAATCGATCGAAGTTATCGACGATCACACCGTCGAATTCAATTTCGAAGAATCTTACGCACCCTTCCTTCGAGGAACAGCAACAACGTGGGGTATCGTGCCAAAGGACGTCTGGCTGGATGGCGGGGCAGAAGAGAATCCGTCTAACGTCGATCTAGACCCCGTTGTTGGATCCGGCGCCTACCAAGTGACCAACTGGAGACGAGACGAACTCCTCCATCTCAAGCCGTACGACGATCACTGGGTCGACACTGAAGGAGAACTCGTCATGCGAGCGTTCGAGGACCAGACCGGTGCCGTCCGAGCGTTCGAAGCCGGTGACCTCGACGTCATATTCAGCATCGGTAGCGACCTCGCGGCCAAACTTGAAGACGAAGACTACGCTGAGCTCGAAGGAGTTCCAGGATTTGGCGATTGGTGGCTTCAGCCACAACATAGTTTCCCTGTTACTCAGTTCCGCGAGTTCCGGCTTGCACTCTCGGAAGCCATCGATCGGAAGTACCTCGCGGATCTCTTGACGAGAGGTGATGGGGAGATCCACCTTTACTCGTCGCCGTGGGGAGAACGGCATCCGTTCTATCCCGACGACGCGGAAGGATTAACGCAAATCGCTCAATCCCCGAGTGGGAATACTGAAAGAGCACGAGAGATCCTCAAAGAAGCAGGTTGGACCTGGAATGATGATGATCGGTTAGTCTATCCGGATGACATCGACACGGACCCACGTTGGCCGGCAGGCGACGCTCCGACCGATCACCCTGATGAGTATCCCTGCGTTGAGTAACGCACTCGAACTGCTCTCGTGGTTCCTTTGACGAGCCCCGATACGGCATGATACAAAAACAACTAAATATACTCGATAATCCGGTACATCATTTTGACTGAGTTTGACGGGAGGTCAGAATGCAATGCTACTGACACCGGGTGGGGTTCTGATGAATGCAATTGAAGAAAACTTTTATGTGGGTCCCCTGCATGACATTCTAACACATATCCAAAGATGAGTGAATCCACCAAAGTACGAATTCGGCTTAATTCTTTGTTCGAGAACAGTTATATTGAATCGTTCAGAATAAGTATCAAAAGGTATCTTTCAGATCGGATAACAATAGTCTGTCTCATTTTTCTGGCGATGCTAGTATTCATCAGCGTGTTCGATCAAAGCTTAATGCCGTACGAACACACGACGGTCCATCGTAGTCTGGACGGTGAAATAGCCAGACTAGCACCACCGTCGATGGAACATCCGCTTGGCACGACTGCGTCCGGAGAGGATGTTCTCTCTCGGTTAATTTACGGGGCGAGTTCGACCTTACTCACTGGCATAGTCGGTGGTTTGATTATCGTCAGCGTTGGTCTCACCATTGGAACGTTATCAGGCTACTATGGTGGAAAGGTTGATAGCTTACTCATGCGAGCGACTGATTTCGCGTACGGGATTCCGATTATCCCGACTGCAATCGTGCTCGTCGCCTACTTTGGGATGGGTTTCTGGAGTTCGGTCCTCATAATCGGACTATTACTGTGGCGAGGAAATGCGCGCGTCTTCCGGTCACAAGTGTTACAGATCAAAGAACGTGAACATATCAAAGCCGCAAAAATGCTGGGTGCAAGTGACTGGTACGTCATCACGCGTCATATTCTGCCGAATATGATGGGAATGGTAGTGCTTTTCCTAGCACTTGGGACCGGGATAACCATTTTGATTAGTGCTGGGCTTGCCTTCCTAGGATTCATGGATCCGTACATTCCATCGTGGGGCGTGATGCTTCGAAACGCATACTCATCCGGAAATATGACCGAAGCCTGGTGGTGGGCAATTCCCCCGGGAGCGATGATTTCCTTGACAGTACTCGCGGTTTTTCTTCTCGGACGGAGCTATGAGCGAGTCAACGAAGAGCAAGTCAATCAGGTTGCCTGAGACAATGACAGAACCACTACTCGAAGTTGAGAACATAGACATCACGTATCGGATGAACAGTGAAGATGTTCACGCTGTGACCAATGCGTCGTTCACGATCGGACCAAACGAATACTTTGGACTCGTGGGTGAAAGTGGCTGTGGAAAGAGTACGCTCGCTAAATCAGTGATTCGAGGGCTCGATTCAAACGGCGAAATTTCTTCAGGGACGATTCGGTACAAGGGTCGCGAAATTCAGGATCTCTCAGAAAGAGAGTACAACGAAGAAATTCGCTGGAAAGAAATCGCAGTGATTCCACAAGCGGCGATGAACAGTCTCAACCCCCTCGCAAAGTTGAGCGATCAAGCGATCGAAATTGCACAAGTACACACCGATTGGTCAGGTGAGAAAGCAGTGGATCGGCTCAAGGAATTGTTCGATATCGTCGGCCTTCCGCAGTCGAGGGCCACCGACTACCCGCATCAATTCTCGGGAGGGATGAAACAGCGCGCGATAATTGCAATGTCATTGCTGCTGAATCCCTCTCTCATCATTGCTGATGAACCCACAACGGCACTGGACGTGATCATGCAGGATCAGTTCCTCAAGCATATCGATGGCCTACGTGACGAGCAAGAGCTTGGGCTGCTTCTCATTACACACGATATCGCGGTCGTCTTCGAAACCTGTGATTCGATGGCGGTAATGCACGGAGGGCAGATCGCAGAGAGAGGAACTACTAAGGAGATATTCTCTACGCCGAGACATCCGTATACGATACTCCTCCAAGAGTCGTTCCCCGATGCTCGATACCCCGATCGCGAACTCGAGGTTATCGAGGGAAGCCCGCCCGCGTTGCGCGACGAGGTAGACTATTGTACGTTCGCGAGTAGGTGCCCGTGGGCCGAACAGAAGTGCCGAAAGTCACTCCCTTCAGTTGATTCACTAAACGGGAACAGCAGCCATGCCGTCTCTTGTTTCCGAAGCAACGAGATGGAATCGCTGGCAAGCGAGCACTTGAACAAAATCGAGAGACCACAGACAAACGCTATTGAAAACGAGGGATACGAAAATGACGACTGACAACGAGACGGGACCGATACTGGAACTCCAAGATGTCGAAAAACATTTCGAACAGTCAACGAATATCGCGGAAACCATTCGCCAAATAATCGTCGGAGGTGGGCCCCAAGAGCCAGTCCGTGCGGTCGACGGCGTCAACCTTGAGTTGGCGGAAAACCAAGTCCACGGTATCATTGGGGAGAGCGGATGTGGAAAGTCGACGCTTCTCATGACGCTTATGGGAGAACACAACCCGACGTCCGGGGAGATCCTGTACAATGGGCAGCCGATATCGGAGTTTGACAAAGCAGATTGGAAAGAACTCCGTCGGAAGATTCAGGTGATATTTCAGGACCCGTTTAACACGATGAATCCACATTTCTCCGTCCGAGAAACTCTCAAAGAGCCGTTCAAGATACACGGCATCGAGGCCGACGAGGAGGAACTCCTCGATATGCTCGAAACGGTCAGGCTAACGCCGGCCGAGGAGTATATCGATCGCCGTGAGTCACAGCTGTCAGGTGGCGAGAAGCAACGCGTATCAATCGCTCGAGCGCTGATCCTCGAACCCGATGTCGTTCTCGCCGACGAACCGGTGTCCATGCTCGATGTCTCCACCCAAGCGTCGATTCTAAAGCTCTTGAGCGAACTCACCGACGAGTACGACGTCGCGATGTTTTATGTCTCCCACGACCTATCCACAGTGTCGTACGTGTGTGATAGAGTAAACGTCATGTATCTCGGTCGGATCGTCGAAAGCGCGCCGACGCGGAAAATCCTCTCCGATCCGAAGCATCCGTACACGCGAGCGTTGATCGACGCGATACCGGTACCCGATCCGTTCCACGATCGGGCCCGGACCGAACTCGACGGAACACCGGGAGATCCGCAGAACCTGCCGACAGGTTGTCGTTTCAAGGATCGTTGTCCGGAACGGATGGACGTCTGTGATCAGCGACCTGCATTCGAAGTACACGACGACGAAACCACGCATCAGGTCGCCTGCCACCTTTACGACGGTGATCCTATCGGTGGATCTCCAGGCGAGATCAACAAAACGGAGGTGTCGGAGTCATGAGCAAAATCCAATACTACATCCGACGCCTCGTCGTGACGGTATTCTTAATATTCGCTGTCGCATCCTTCCTGTTCATCGCGTTCCGGCTCATGCCGGGAGACTACGCGACGGTGCTGGCAGGCGGTGGCGCCTCACCCGGCGAGTTAGAAGAGATCCGGGAATCGTGGGGACTGAATGAGCCGCTGCACGTTCAGTACTATCAGTTCATGAGCAACCTGGTGACCGGAAACCCCGGTACTTCCCGCGTCTCGAACGAACCGGTCTGGAGCTACGTTCGCGAGCCGCTCATGAACTCGCTTATACTCGTTATCCCGGCCGTCCTCGTCGCTTTCGTTATCGGATCGGTTTACGGAGCACTGCTGGGAACGAAGTCGGGGACGGCATTCGAGCGCTATGGGATCCTCCCGCCCACGGTCATCGGAACGACGCCGAACTTCTTCATCGGAATCGTGCTTCTGCTCGTGTTCTCATCAGTGTTCGAGCTGTTCCCCGTCGGAGGGATGGCGACGTACGAGACGTACGCCGCTATCGATTCACACTACGAGGTCTATCTAACACGCGATTTCTGGAAGCATTACGTACTTCCGTTCTCGACGATCGTTTTGACGTTCTTGTACTATCCAGCGCTGATAATGCGAGGGAGCGTTATCGATGTCAAGGGTCAGGAGTATACGTACTTCCAGCGTATTGCGGGGTTGCCAAGTAAGACCCGATTCAAACACCTCATGAAGCACTCCTCGCTCCCAGTCATCACGCTTCTTCCCGCTCAGACAGCGACCGCGATCAGCGGACTCGTCCTCATTGAAACCGTCTTCAACTGGCCCGGCATCGGAACGCTTCTGTTCGAATCGGTTCTCTCACGGGATACACCGACGATTCAATTCCTCTTCATCATTGTCGCAGTCTGGATTATCGTCGGAAACCTAATCGTCGATATCTTCTATACGGTAATCGATCCGAGAATTACGATCGAAGACTAACGTCTTCGATACATCCCTCGGTACCGATGCGTTCAAATTCAGCGACGACGCGAACGGATTAGCAGTCTCTCAAGGGGACGGCGTCTAATTGAGGCGCCGACAAGCGTTCTACAGATGGGAGATCGATCGTTACTCGGTTCAGCGGACTCACCTCCGCGCAACCAGCGAGATCGCAATCATCGAGAGCACGATTTCACCATCTTGATTCGTGACTTCCCTCCGCGTCTTAATGTGGCCACGATCCGGTTTGCTTTCAGATGGCTGTTTATCGACGACTTCAACGCGGAGTGACAGCATGTCGTCGGGTGTGACTGGGTTTTTCCACCGGAGTTCATCGACTCCGATACCAGCTATGGTCGCGTACTCATCCCCCATTTCGTCGGCGCTCAGTCGCATACATATCGCCGCGACGTGCCATCCCGACGCAACCAATTCTCCGAATACTGAATCCCTTGCAGCTTCCTCGTCCGTGTGAAACGGCTGCGGATCGTACTGTTCTGCAAACTCGATAATTTCCGTTTTTGTAATGTGGTAGTCTCCGCACTCTCGAATCTCACCGACCGTGATGTCATCATAATATTGCATGCTAACTTATAGCAGGAAACGGTGGAAAAGCGTTTCCATCTCGTCGTATAATTATTATGAAGAGGAATCCGCATCGGCAGTCTCTATGGATGTCGTCGGTTCACCGCCAGCATGGGTTAGACGGTCGCGATCTGGTTCGGAGCCGTCATCGCTATCGCGACACTGCTCGTATTCGTCATAGTAGTATTGGCCGTAGCGAGCGTACATACGCCCGTATGCGGAGGCCAGGCTGCTCCCCACACCGGTGTTAGTGATGGCACCGTCCCTCCACGTTTTTGTATCTGGATGCTCAGTGACGGCAGAATCCCAAGCGAATCTTACGGGTGCTCTTGAGATTGAATCAGATTGCGTTTAAATACGTAGCACTCAACAATTCACGAGAAAGGGTGTGGGTCCGAGTATTTCAGATGAAGCCCGATCCGTCTTTTCCTGTTCTTTACGATAGTATGTATGTAATAGCATTAAATACCTTTTAATAAATTGTATTTTTAAAATTTGTATCGTATAATTTCAATCCCATGGTACGGGAATGGTATGGAGTCGGGTTCTGTTGCGAATTCAGCTCGGAATAAAACCCAAAGAACGCGGAATATCGGGATAATGCGGGTATTTCGGATATGAGGGCTCTGAAACGCCCGCTAGTATTGAAGACCGTATTTCATTGCCCCGTCTCGGCGCAAGAAATTGAATCATGAACGAAAGCAGAAGGCAACGGATCGGAGAGTTCGGCCGCTACTCCCGCTCGCATTCTGATTCTACCGTTATCTCTCGTTATTAGTAATGCTTCGCTCTCAAGAGACGAGTTGCAAAGGAATTCTCCCACCGGTTCGTCACTCCGAATTCCGGAAGTAGTCCGAGATACTCATAGAAGTCGTGAGTGTCCAAGAGACGGTAGATTTTAGTGGCTGGATGCCGAGTGGATAAACGACGACCCCGATCAAAGCGTGGTGTTAGAGATGAATACAGACTTAACTGAAATCACAGTCGTCGGTGACGACGACGCCGGCCTCTTGGCAGAGATCACGACCCTTCTGTTCGAACACGAGATCAATATCGAGGAGTTAGATCAGGCCGTGCGCGACGAGTTGTTCCGAATGACCATGCACGTCGATGTGAGCGACATGGACTGTTCGCAGTCCGAACTTCGAAACGACTTGGAGACGCTCTGCGACGAGTTAGGCGTCGACGTACGCGTCCGGTTCCCTGCGGAAGAGCCGCAATCCCTTGCCGTCCTCGTGACGAAGGAGAGTCACTGCCTCGAGACCTTACTCGAAGAGGCCGATAGCGGCGAGCTCGAGGCAGACATCGACGTCGTCATCGGGAACCACTCCGATCTGGAACCTCTAGCGAGGGAGTACGGCGTCCCCTTCCACGACATCGGAGATGAAGACGGCAAACCGGATGAGGCCGAACTGCTCGACTTATTGGAGGGGTATGGTATCGATCTGATCGCCCTCGCGCGATACATTCGGATCCTCAGTCCCGACGTGGTCTTCCGGTACCAGAATCGAATCATCAACGTGCACCCCTCTCTGCTACCAGCGTTCCCTGGCGCCCGGGCGTACATGCAGGCCGTCGAAGAAGGCGTTCGTATCGGCGGGGTCACCGCCCATTACGTGACGCCCGATCTCGATCAAGGGCCGATCATCACACAGCGAGCGTTCAACGTGCCCGACAACACAACGGAAGTGCAGCTCCGAGAGATCGGACAACCCCTCGAAGCCGAGGCGCTGCTCGAGGCCATCGAACTCCACCTGGATGGAGAACTCATCGCCGGTCGCGGCCGGACTCACGTCCGCGATGGGACCGATGCCCAGCTCGGCCTCCCAGAAGAGATCGATCGGCTGAATCCCGAAGAACCGGTCGATGTCGAGAGCGCGCCGGGATCGACGAAGGTGGCCGGTGATTGACCGACAGGCGTCGGCAAGTTCCGAGAGCAGATGATCGCTTCGGGACGAAGCGCTGAAAGGTGAGTGTCGCGTTATCTACGAACGTTCTACTGCCGTTCTAACGGTTGCGACATCGTCTGATCGCATCACAACCCGGCTGGGAATCGACTGTACCATAGTGGTATCGGTACAGGTACAACGAAGAGCTGTCGTGATCAAACGAAATAAGGACGACTATCGCGTCTGTAGCCGCTCTTTCCGCCACGATTCAGTGTCTGGGACTCGGTTGAACGTGTAAATATGCAGCCCTCGAATACCGTAGTCGGAATCGTCGGCGTACGGTTCGAGGCCATCGACGAGGTCGTCCGGTTCGTACTTTCCGCGGGATCCGACGAACTGCTTGACGAACCCGAAGATCCCGGTCGTCTTCTTGAGGAACCTGACGGAATCACCGACGCCGACTTTCTGGGAAATATTCACTAATTTCTGATATTTCATCACGCCCGGGATGCCGACCTCGACCGGAAGTTCGGCACCGCGGTCGCGGACCTCGCCAATCCAATCCAGAATCGTGTGCGGATCGTAGCAGAGCTGCGTCGTGATGTAGGTCGCGTACGGCGCCTTCTTCTTCATCGATTCGGCGAGCGTCTCGTCCGAGAGGAACTCGTGACCCTCTGGATAGCCGGTAATTCCGATGTCGTCGAACTCGTATTCGATGTCCTTGAGCGCTATGAGGAGATCGTAGGCCGACTCGAACTCACCGATCGGCTCCTCTCGGTCGCCGCCCGGGACGAAAATGTCCGTGATACCGACGCTTCGGAGGCGTTCTGAAATCTCCGTGAGGTGATCTCTATTGCGTACGTACCGAGCCGAAACGTGTGGAACGACCTCGAAGCCGCGCTCTGCCGCTTTCTCGGCCCACTCGATGGTCGCCTCGAGTTCGAGCTGCGGTGAAGCGGTGATCGTAACCGTCGCATCGTTCGGCAGGTGCTCGATCTGGTCGCCGAAGCTCTCGAACGGCATCAGTTCGTATCGCGGATTACGGAGCAACGGAGAACTAGTAGGCGTCTTTTCACTTGAAGTTCCGGCTTTCATTATCGTATTACCTCTTGTTACGGGATTCTCCGGATCCGTTCGGAACGTCCATCTCCGGCGAGCGACAGGCCGATTCGGATCCTTGTATTCGTTACAAACGGCTTCGGGATGATAAACATTTTCATAGCACGGTTATCTGGGTCTGGTTGTCTCTTCGCGATCCAGCTCGCCGAGAGGTGCGGGAGACGGTCGCTGGAATCGCCTATCGGTTCCAGTCGCCGATCCGCGGATCGACGGGCGTCTCGCGCGACGGTGCGTTCCACCACCTACGCAGTGTGACCGGATCGAACGCGAGCAAGGTCGCAAAATTAGTTACCCAGCCCGAATGTTCGCCTCACGCGGCGTCAAAATCGAATTTTTGTCCGACATATTCGGATGCTATGGACGACAGGTACACTTGAGAGGCGGACGAAGAAATGCGATACGAAGAAACGATCTCGTCGGATAGTAAGCCGCCAACTCTGCAAAGATTCGGGCCGGGGAGACGACATTTGCCCCGGTAGCGATCGGTATTGGGTGATGAGTGATAACCGGCTGCAGCGGGGGGTCGCAACTCGCGGCTCCGGATGAATACTGCTCGGAGCAAGAGTCAACGGCTGCTCCGAAGCCGTGTATTTACAATAATATGATCGTAAATCTGACGCGCCACGTCCGAATCCGAGTATATCGGAAACAGTACGAATCAGCCGCCGACACCGATTTTTAACCAGGTCAGCTCCGGTCAGGTCCCGTACTGATAGTTCAACGTGACCGTATTCTCCATTTCGCGTAATTCCTGCAGAAGCGTTTCTCTGTACGGCTCGTTCTGGAGCCGTTCCGTGGGGACGGCAAGGCCGAACGAGCCGATTACTCGGTCGTCGATGAGGATGGGGACCGCCAGCATTCCGAGGCCGATGACCTGTTCGTTCGAATCGATCGCGTACCCTTGTTCGTGAATTTCCTCGAGTTCGGCCTTCAGTCGATCCGGATCTGTAATCGAGTGCTCCGTCCGTTGTTCCAATCCCCGCGTGGTAATGATCTCGTCGAGTCGCTTTTCGGGGAGATGCGCTAAGATCACTTTTCCCGTCGCGATCGTATGCAGCGGATGAGCGGCTCCGGGATAGGTCCCGACGCTCAGCGCCTGTTGTCCCTCTTCTTGGTGAAAGACCACGCCGACTCCACCGTTCTCGATGGTGAGCCCGACCAGTTCGTCCGTCTCCGCCGCGACTCGCTTCATCTCCGGTTTCGCTACTTGGAAGAGTCGGTTGCGATGTTTCATCTCGCCGCCAATCGTGAGGAAATACGTACTGAGACGATACTCGCCGCTCTCGCGGGTCACGTACTTCGTATTACTCAGTGTCCGAAGGTAGTCGTACACCGTGCTGTTCGGGACGTCCATACGCTCGGCGAGTTCGGTCGGTCCGGCACCATCTAACTCCCAGAGGAGGTCCATAATCTCGAACGCTCGTTGAATCGTGCTGAGAGTGGGCGGATCTTGGTTCATACTCTAGCTATGCGGTGATATCCTTTGTATATTCTGATTATGTCGGACGCCGACTATCCCCGCACTTCGTCTCCTCATTTTCCTTTCTCTCGAAGATGCGAACGAACTCACCGAAGGATCGGCGATAGATTAATAATTCGGAACCGTTGAAAACGGATATGGAGTATTTCGAGGCAGTCAACTATCTAGCCGGTTTACAGGATACTCGACCGAAATTCGGAACGGGAACGACCGCGGAGATGTTAGACGCCCTTGGAAACCCGCACGACGGCCCTCGGTACGTCCAAATCGCGGGATCTAACGGAAAAGGGAGTACAGCGTGTATGCTCGCACGCGTTCTCCGGGAAGCCGGGTTCGATGTCGGACTGTACACGTCGCCGGACTTGAACGGCCTCCGAGAGCGAATTCAAGTCAACGGGCGAAAGATCCCGAAACGGGAACTGACAGCGCTCGTTGAGCGGATACGTCCCCACGTAGCGGACCGGGCCGCCGCTGATGATGCACCGACCCAGTTCGAGGTTGTGACTGCGCTCGGACTGGCGTACTTCGGCCGGCGAGATGTCGACGTGGCGGTGCTCGAGGTCGGAATCGGCGGCCGCCACGATGCAACGAGCGTCGTCGATCCCGTCGCTTCCGGCGTGACGTCTGTCAGTCTCGAACACACGGACATCTTGGGGGATACCACCGACGAGATCGCTCGCGATAAGGCACAGGTCGCGCCGACGGATCGACCGCTGGTAACCGGTACGACGGGCGAGGCGCTCTCAGCGATTCGCGAGGAGACCAACGTCGTAACCGTGGGAGAAGAGGACGCGGACGTCCTCGTGGAGCCAAACGGGCTCACGTCGCGAACGGAGGAATCGATCGCGATCGAAAGTGCTGACTGGCGCGTCGAAACGCAACTTTCGTTGCTCGGCCGCCATCAGGCGGTCAATGCCGGCATCGCAGCGACGCTCGCGCGCCAATTTGCGGACATCGACGAACGAACACTGGCTCGAGGCCTCCGAAAGGCGCACTGGCCCGGTCGATTCGAGATCGTAGATTCAGATCCCTGCGTCGTACTCGACGGCGCGCACAACCCGGACGCCTGTTCGAAGCTAGCGACGCTCGTCGAACGGTACGACTACGACGACCTCCACCTGGTTTTCGGTGTTCTGCAGGACAAGGATCACAAAGAAATGGCCAAGAATCTCCCGTCGGTCGACGGCGTCGTACTCTGTCGACCGGCCGTCGATCGCGCAGCGAATCTCGACTCGATCAGACGGATTCTCGCGCGCCGAACCGGCGCACCCATCGACATCATACCGTCGGTTCTCGACGCCGTCGAACGGGCGATTCATAGGGCGGATCCCGACGATCTCGTGCTCGTAACGGGATCGCTGTACACCGTCTCCGAAGCCCGCGATCGGTGGACGAGACCGGTAATCCCGAAACGAATGGCAGATCCAACGAGCGTTACTGAACTGTCGTCTTTCGGCGAGCAGTTAGCGGAAGTCGACGTCTCCGAATACACCGTCAAAACCTACTGCCGACCCATCCGGGCCGAGCGACTCAAGGCCCTCATGCTCTCGCTCGGCGGGACGGCGGCCGTTTCGGACATCGACGGCGTCCACCAGCACGTTGACGTGGTTTTGAATGGATCTGCCGCTGAGTTCCGCCGTCTCATCGATCTCCTCGAAGTTAGGGCGGGAGAGCTCTCCCATATCGCCGCTCAGCTCAGAGCCATCCTCAACTTCGACGACGAGCGGGAGACCAGTAGTGCGTTCCCGTGGGACCACCCGGCGATCATGGGGATCTTGAACGTCACCCCGGACAGTTTTCACGACGGCGGCCAGTACGACTGCGTCGAGGACGCCGTGGCCAGAGCGAACCGGCTCGCCGCGGAGGGAGCGAGCATCGTCGACGTCGGCGGTGAGAGTACTCGGCCAGGCGCGGACCCGGTGTCTGCCGAACGGGAGATCGACCGCGTCGTTCCCGTCGTCGAACGACTCGCGGATCGATCGGTCTCGATCGCGGTAGACACACGAAAGGCCGCCGTAGCCGAGGCCGCAATCGAGGCCGGTGCCGACGCGATCAACGACGTGACGGGACTCTCGGATCCCGATATGCGTCGCGTGATCGCTGACCACGATGTTCCCGTCATTGTGATGCACAGCATAGACGCGCCGGTGAACCCGGACCGATCGGTTACCTACGACGACGTGGTCGAGGACGTCATCGGAGAACTCACGGAGCGGATTCTGCTCGCCGAACGCGCCGGGGTCGATCGGGAGCGAATCGTCGTTGATCCGGGAGTCGGGTTCGGAAAGAGCGCCGCGGAATCGTTCGAACTGATCAATCGACTGGATGAGTTCCACGCGCTGGAGTGTCCGATTCTAATCGGTCACTCTCACAAATCGATGTTCGATCGGGTCTCCTGCGGACTGGACGATCGCCTCGCGCCGACAATCGCTGCGACCGCTCTCGCCGCCGACCGCGGCGCCGATATCATCCGCGTCCACGACGTCGCCGAGAACGTCGCGGCGATGCGAACGGCCGAGGCGATGCCGGACTGGACGTGAAGGCGTATCCAAAGCGATCAGGGCGTTCGAACTACGGCTACGAGCCGCACTCCGCGCTCGCGACGGCTGTTTCGGTGGTAACGTTTACGACCTCGGGATATCTACAGGAACAATGCTGCGCTCGTGCACCGGGTGCAGTAGATAGACGACAGCGGACCATGTCAGATCCAGAAATCGAAACGACGTTCAACTCGTTTGCGCGTACAGCTGCCCAAGCGCCCGCAGGTGCTCGAGTCCCAGTCGAAGTCCGGGTCACTGTTTCGGACCCGTTCGAAGCGTATCGGCGGGCGCGAGACGGTTCCGGCGGGTTCTATCTCGAGACGACCGGGGGCCAAGAGGGGTGGGGCTATTTCGGTATCGAACCGAGCGAGCGTATTCAGGTCGGAGCGAACGCGACATCGTTGTGCGAGCGCGAATCGTCGCTGGCCGCCGTCGACGGCCTGCTCGAAAGGGAACGACTCGTTCGAGGCGACTGCAACGTCCCGTATCCGTGCGGCGCCTTCGGCTGGCTCTCCTATGATATCGCTCGCGAACTTGAGGACATCTCGGAGCGGACGCGAAACGAGCGGCGACTTCCGCGGCTCCAGTTGGGCGTCTTCGACTGCGTGGCCGCATGGCAAGAACCTCACGATAGCGATGTCACGCTTTGTATTACTGCCTGCCCCGTAGTCAACGACATGGAGGTGGCCTACCAACGCGGGCTGAAAGCCGCGTTGGACCTCGCGTCGGCTGCAACTACGGGTACGACGGATGTCTCGTCACCGCCTCGGGCGGCGGGCACCGCAGAGTTTGAAAGCGAGTGCGGCTCCAGCGGGTTCGCCGATCGGGTCGAGACCGTAAAGCGGTATATCCGCGACGGTGAGACGTTCCAAGCGAACGTCTCTCATCGACTCACAGCGCCAGCAGCTGTCCATCCCGTGAACGCCTACGCGGCGCTGCGCGACGTCAATCCGGCACCGTACTCGGGGCTGCTCGAGTTTCCGGGCGTAGATCTCATAAGTGCAAGCCCGGAGCTACTCCTCGACGTAGCGGGCGATAGACTGGCGACCGAGCCGATCGCCGGAACGCGACCTCGCGGAGAAACGCCGACGGTGGACGACAAACTCGAGACCGACCTCCGCTCCGACGAGAAAGAGCGCGCGGAACACGCGATGCTCGTCGACCTCGAACGGAACGATCTCGGGAAAGTCTGCGAATACGGAACGGTCGATGTCTCGGAGTACCGGCGCGTCGACCGGTACTCCGAAGTGATGCATCTCGTCTCGCTCGTCGAGGGTCGACTCGGTTCGGAGGCTTCGATCGCTGACGCCATCAGCGCCGTCTTCCCAGGGGGAACGATCACCGGGGCTCCGAAACCGCGGACGATGGAAATAATCGACGAGGTCGAATCGACACGCCGGGGTCCGTATACCGGTAGCATCGCCGCTCTCGGGTTCGACGGGCGTGCTACCCTGAACATCGTCATCCGAACACTTGTCGGATACAAAGACCAGTATCATCTCCGGGTCGGTGCGGGGATCGTCCACGACTCCGAACCGGAACGCGAGTACGAGGAGACCTTGGACAAGGCCGCCGCGCTCATTACCGCCGTCGATTCTGCGCTGGGCGATTGCGCGTCGCTCTCCGTAGAGACGTCCGCGGAGACGCTTGAGGGATCACAATGATACTGATCATCGACAATTACGACTCGTTCGCGTACAACCTCGTTCAGTACGTGGGCGAAGTCGTTTCGTTCGAGGGCTCCATCGCGACTGGGCCCCATACGGACGACGCGTCGTCGCTTGTGGTCCGACGAAACGATGAGATCAGCGTGGACGCGATCTGTGAACTGGATCCCGACGGAATCGTCATCTCGCCGGGACCGGGAACGCCCGAGGAAGCCGGTGTGTCAATGGCCATCTTCGAAGAGACCGAGTATCCGACGCTCGGTGTCTGCCTCGGTCATCAGGCGCTCTGTGCAGCTTACGGCGCTTCGGTCGGCCACGCTCCGGAAGTGATTCACGGAAAGCCGTCGGCGGTAACGCACGACGGGAAAGGACTGTTCGCGGGACTTCCGGAGACCGTCGAGGTCGGTCGATACCACTCGCTGGCCTCGGCCGAAACCGATCTCCCGGAATGCCTCGTCCCGACGGCGCGGACGACCGACGACCGGAACGTCCTCATGGGCGTTCGTCACGACGAGAAGCCACACGTCGGCGTCCAGTTCCATCCGGAGAGCATTCTCACCGACGGCGGGAAACAGATGATCGAAAATTTCTGTGAACGGATCGCAACCGATCGGCCGGCAGTCACTACGGAGTAGCTGTGACGCTGCAGACCGGGCGCTCCGTTCACCGAAATTATTTTCCATATCGGATGTGTTGTTTCGCACGTCGTGATGGGGATTCGGATCGGACGCGACGTGAAACTGGAGCCGGATTCGGTCACAGGATAGCCGGCGTATTCCGCCCCCGAATCGCCCGCTCAACGAGAGGTGTTCACCACGAGATGGCACACGTTATCGACGGTAACGAAGTCGGTGTCCGAATACAGAACGAACTGTCCGCGAGCGTCGAACGGCTTTCCGACTCGGGCGTGACGCCCGGTCTCGCCACCGTTCTGATGAGTGACGACGGCGCGAGTGAGACGTACGTCTCGATGAAGCAACGCGCGTGCGAACAGATCGGGATCGAGGGGTATCATTACGAGATCGGTCCGGACGAACCGGCCGACGAGTTGTTCGACCGCATCGGTGAACTCAACGAGGATCCGTCCGTTCACGGGATTCTCGTCCAGATGCCGGTCCCCGACCACGTCGACGAACAGCGCGTCCTGCGCCGGATCGATCCACTGAAGGACGTCGACGGGTTCCACCCCGAAAACGTCGGCCGACTCGTGGCCGGTGATCCGCGATACAAACCCTGCACGCCGCACGGCGTCCAGAGGCTGCTTGCGGCAGCGGACGCCGATCCGGCGGGAAAAGACGTCGTCGTGGTAGGCCGTTCGAATATCGTCGGGAAACCGCTCGCGAACCTCTTGGTGCAGAAGGCCGACGGCGGAAACGCGACGGTCACCGTCTGCCACTCGCGAACCGACGATATAGCGGCGAAGACCCTCGAGGCGGACATCGTCGTCGCGGCCGCCGGCGTTCCCGAACTGATCGACGCGGAGATGATCACGGATGGAACCACCGTGATCGACGTCGGCGTGAACCGAGTCGACGCGGACAACGAGAAGGGGTATGAGCTCGCCGGTGATGTCGACTTCGAGGACGTCGAGGAGAAGGCCGAGGCGATCACCCCCGTTCCGGGCGGCGTTGGACCGATGACGATCGCGATGCTCCTCTATAATACGGTCAAAGCCGCGAGCCTGCAGGAAGGCGTCGCGATCGAGTTGCCAGGCCAGTAGACGTTGGGCGGAGTCCGCCCTCGATCTCGTCTCGAGTCAGGCGCTGCCTTTAGCGGCGGTAATCGAGTCCCTCGAGGCGTTCCGAACGGAGCGACGGGGCCCGGGTCGAAACATTTATCAAGTTCTGAAAGGTCTCTTGACGTGTGCTTGGGGAAATCGATCACATCGAGATAGAAGCGAGTGACGCCGAAGAAATAGCGGACTTCCTGAAGAAGCTCGGATACGAGGAGCTTCGAACGACGGAACACCACGGGGAATCGTTCGAACTCGAACCTGCGGCCGGCGACGGTCCGATCTTCGAGATCCACACCGTCGAAGGCGAAGAGGTGCCCGGGATCAACCACATCGCGTTCGCCGTCGACGACATCGAGGATGTGACTGACCGGCTCGAAGAAGCCGACGTCGATTCGATCGTGGGTCCCTACGACGTCGAAGCAACCGGTCGCACGATCACGAACTTCCGCGATCCCGACGGGCGTCGCTTCCAGGTCGTCGCGGACAACGACTGAGGCGAACCTGCGTTTTGGTCAGTTCTCCCCTTCGAGCGGGACGTCAAGCAGCGCGGTATTGCTCGAGACAAATCGCACGGGGAGCCGCAGGATTCCGGCCACGAATCGTGATCGGCGAAGAAATTAAGTCAGTCGGAAATGAAGGGGCTTCTATGTCGGAACCAGAACTGGCTCGACTAGGCCACGTCGCGCTCGAGACACCGGACCTCGACGAATCGATGGCGTTCTTCCACGACGCGGTCGGCCTCGAAGTGGTCGATCGGGAGGAGACAACGGCGTATCTCCGCGCAGCCGACGAGTTCGATCATCACTCGCTGATCCTCTCCGAGAGCGAGTCAGCGGGGGTGAGTCACATAGGATGGCAGACTCGGGAACCGGAACACGTGAGCGCGTTCGCCGACCGACTCACCGAGCAGGGGATCGACGTGACTTGGATCGGCGCAGGTGACGAACTCGGTCAGGGAGAAGCGATCCGGTTTCGAACGCGAAACGGACACGAGTTTGAGATCTATTACGAGATGGAAAAACCCGATCCGCCGGAAGAGCGGCGATCGCGCCTCAGAAATCGCGTATACTCGCCTACGGAAACGAATCCGATCGCACCACGGGATATCGATCACGTCCAGATATGGGACCCAGATGTGGTCCGGATCTCGGAGTGGCTGCAGGAGACTCTCGGGTTCGAGGTCCACGAGTACTACGACCTCGAGGACGGGTCGCGGTGGGGGACATGGCTCAGCGCCGGGGGTTGTAAGATCGACGTCGCGATTATCCGGGACGACGACGCAGACGTCGCGTCGTTCAACCACGTCGCCTACACCGTTGACAATGCGAACGCGCTGTTCGACGCGTACGATGCGATGAAAGAGCGGGAGCTCCCCGTCGACGGTCTCGGTCAGCACTCCGTCTCGAGGGGGAAATTCTGCTACACGAGGGATCCCGTTACCGACCACCGGATCGAGTTCAGCGACGGCGGATACGTCGTCTTCGATCCCAACTGGGAACCGATCGCGTGGAACGAGACCGATCTAGAAGAGCGGCAGTGGATCGGCGGGTTCGACGGCTTGGAGTCCGTTCGGTACTGACGAATCTGTTCGCGAGCCGGTTTCTACCGATCACCGGTGGTCGCGGGGACGCTGCCATTCCGGAGCATGCTGCACTGAGATGAGCTGCGGAGGGGGAGCAGAAACACGGCTGACAATCAGAGGCTGAGGTTGGCTGTGTGTTACCGTTCCCCTCCGACTGTATTTGTTGCGCCCGGAAAGAATAAATGTCACGGAAATTTTTAGCGCGTTACGTGATCGATAGAAGAACAGCATGAATCATCATGCGGTTCCCTATCTGCCGCCGTCGGATCCCGTAGCGCCCCACTGACGCGGTCAGAGCGGCCTGCACCGGTATCGGTACCGCTCGAGATTCGCTTCGAGCGGTAACCCCTCTTCGAGAAGCTCGAACCATCGTTCCGTAGCGGTCCGTCCGGTCGCGTTCGACGGCCGCCTTATAGAAGGTGCCGAGACAATGGCACTATCTAACGCCGTTCGGACGCATTGATATCCAGCCACTCGGTAACGCCGCGCAGTGTTTCCGAGTATATCGGAGACAGATTGGCGTCACCGTCGTCTTATTGCAGAAGTACGGTTGTAACGGGGTGTCATTTTAATGATTTTTCGAGCACGGATGATAGTAGCTGGTTCGAGTATTTCGGACGCAGATAGCAGGATGATAACACCAGCCACGCGATCGACCGGGATCCAATTCGTCGGTCGTGGTCCCGTTCTTGACGAGAGCGGCCTCGAATGACGACGAAAAACTATTTGTATGGCACCCCCAATATGGTTCGTATTGACATGGTAAACAAGAACGCAGAGCCAACCATGGGTGTCAAGAGGCGGAATTTTCTGGGGACCGTCGGCGCGACGGTCGGGATCGCCGGACTCGCCGGCTGCTCCGGGACGTCCAATAGCGGTGTTACCCTCGGACTGCTGATTCCGAGCAGCGGGTCGTTTTCGCTCACCGGACAGGAGGTTCGTCGCGGGGCGGAGATGGCGAGCAAGCACCTCGGCGGAGAGATCGACGGCATGGATCTCGGATTCATCGAGCGAGACACCGGATCGGAGCCCGACGGCGCCCTCGAGGGTGCACGGGAACTGGTTCGAGAGGAGAATGTCGACGCGATCATCGGACCCTCCTCGAGCGCCTCCGCGCAGTCGGTCCTCCCGTACATCCACGACCAAGCGCAGGTCCCGATCCTCCCGACGCAGGCGTCCAGCGTCGACGCTCGCACGGGGGATAACTGTACCGAGTACTCGTTTTTTATCTGGCCGAGCAACCGACACACGGCACCAGTCGGCGTCGAGTTCATCTACGACCTTCCCGGCCACATCGATCGGGACTTCAATCCGGACGAAGTGCACTTCGTCTCGCCCGATTACGCGCTCGGGCAGAACAACCAGGAGTTGGTCGAGGAAGAGATGGCCGCCCAGGGAGGGGAAGTCACCGGCTCGACGCTCGTGCCGATCGGCACACAGGACCTGTCGTCCTATCTCGCCGAGATTCAGGACAGCGATGCGGACGTCGTGACGGGCGTGCTAACCCCGGACATGGCAACCCGGCTGATCAATCAAGCGGCCGACTTCGGCCTCGCCGAGGAGAAGATACTGATGTTCAACTCGGGGAAGCCGGTCGACCAACTCACGCAGGCTAGCGTCGGCGAAACGGCCAGCGGCTGGTTCGGAACGACGTTTTACGATCCGACGAGCGACTCGGAGATCAATCAGGCCTTCCAGGACCTGTATCCGTCTGACTCGGACCTCCTCCCGAACACCTCCTGCGGCAGCGGGTTCGAACCGGTCCGGGCCGTCGCGACCGCGGTCGAGCAGACCGGATCGACGGATGCTGACGATCTGACCGACGAGCTCAGTGGTCTCGAGTGGGATTCGATCTTCGGACCTGCGATGTTCCGAGAGGGCGACGGACAGATCGAACTGAACTTCACCGGCGCAGCGAGAGACGGGACGGAGTTCCTATCGCTGGAGGAGTACAACAACGTTATCCCGGAGAACAGTTGTTGACTCGACACGCTGCGAACGGTCGTTCGGTCTCGTCGGCGCGGCGCCGACCCGATCGAGGGAATCGTCCTCAGTACTACTATCCGAATTTCCCGCACGATCACGGCACAGCGAATCGAAATGTTCTCTGTTCGCTGATATCCGATCGCTCACGAGCAGCGAGATGGAGTAGTTCGGCTCGGCGGACGGGCAGTGATGACCGGGATAGCGGTTCGGCCAGTCCCTCGCGAGTCTCGATGCCGCATTCGGCCGGACAACCGAGAGAGTATTCAGCCATGATCCACGTCATTGACGGCGACGATATCAGAGATCGCATCAAACGGCAACTGACAGCGAGCATCGAGACGCTCGGAGGCGTCGGCGTAATGCCGGGGCTAGCGACCGTTCTCACGAACGACGACGCGAGCGAGACGTACGTCTCGATAAAACAGCAGGCCTGTGCTGACGTCGGAATCGAGTGTACGCGTATCGATACTCCCGAAAACATTAACCCGCCTAGGAGAGACGTACCGATATACGACACCATGGATCGCGTGACATCGTCGTTCGATTCGAACCCAGGCGGAACGACCGAGGCGGCGGCCGGTCCGAACCAGAGTCAAAACACGGTATTAGAGACGAGCGGTCTCACGAAAGAGTTCGACTCGTTACTCGCCGTCAACGACGTGAATTTCGCGCTCGAGTCGCAGGAGATTCACGGGCTCATCGGTCCCAACGGCGCCGGAAAAACAACGCTCGTCAACCTCATCACGGGCAAGTTGCAACCGACTGACGGGACGATCGAATTCAAAGGAGAAGACATCGCCGGTCTGTCGCCGTCTGAGATTGGACGACGCGGTATCGGCCGCTCCTTTCAGGTCGTCCAGTACTTTCCCGAGATGACCGTCAGGAAGCACTTTCATTTGGCCGTGCGCGATCCTACGAGGACGATAACGAGCGTCTTCGATCGGAGTACCGATCACACTGACCGCATCGAAGAGATAGCGGAACGGGTTCACTTGACGGATCGACTCGACGACGTCGCGAAAGACCTCTCGCACGGGGAGAAGCGATTTCTGGACATCGGTCTCGTCCTCGGACTCGACGCGGACGTGATTCTGTTCGACGAGCCCGCAGCGGGACTCAATACCGCCGAGTCGGAGGAACTGATGGAAATCATCAGGGAGATCCGAGACGAGTACACGATACTGATCATCGAACACGATGTCGAACTCGTCCGCCGCCTCGCCGATCGGATCACCGTCCTCCACGACGGGGAGACCCTCGCGACGGGCACCCCGGACGAGATCGTCACGAACGCTCGCGTCAAGGAGGTGTATCTAGGTGAGTGACCTCCTGACCGTTCGCGATCTCTCGGCGTACTACGGCGAGAGTCAAGTCCTGTTCGACGTCGATATCGACGTCGAGAAGAACGGCGTGATCGGAATCTTCGGTCGGAACGGAATGGGCAAGACGACGCTGTTGGACAGCATCGTCAACCGGATCGACAGGAAAGCGGGGACGATTCGATTTCGCGGAACCGATATCACGGACTGGCCCACTCACGACATCATCCGCCAAGACATCGCCTACGTCCCCGAGGATCGGGAGATCTATCCGGCCCTTTCCGTTCGCGAAAATCTCGAGGTCGCGACGCCGAAAGGGCTCTCGGACGAGGTGAAAGCGGAGCGGATACGGACCGTGTACGATCGGTTCGAGCGATTGGAAGAACGAGCCGGACAGCGAGGGGGGACGCTCAGCGGCGGCGAGCAACAGATGCTTGCTATCGGACGGGCGCTCGTCACGGAACCGGATCTGTTACTCCTCGACGAACCGACTGAGGGGCTAGCTCCGATCATCGTCGACGACGTCGTCAGCGCGCTCGAAGAGTTGGCTGCTCGGGACCAAGCGGTATTGCTGGTCGAGCAAAACATCACGAAGACGCTGCCGCTCATCGAGCGCGGATACATCATCGAGGGTGGAGAGATCGTCGTTGAAGGGACAGCAGACCGACTCAGCGACGAAACGCTCCACGAGGAGTATCTGACCATTTGATCGACCCGCTTCGCCGAAGCGAACTGTCGTCGCAAACCGGCCTGCTTATTCGTTGCTCCGCGCGATAATCGTCCCGACCGTCAGTAAACGGTCGGTCGAACCGACGGCGTCAGTTCGATCACAGAAAATATAATAGGGGATAGAACCGTGCTAACTAGTGTAATGAGATCTACCCGCAGGTCGATTGAAAGGGAGATGTCTTCTCGGACGAGACGGATGATTACGAGAGGGATACCCGATGGGGGGACATGATGTACTACGTTCAGTTCATCTCCCCGGACCAATTCATCACGTACTTTCTGAACGGTCTCAGCGAGGGAATGATCCTCTTCCTCGTCGCTAGCGGTCTCACGCTGATCTTCGGACTGGTCGGGCTAATCAACTTCGCACACGGCGGGATGCTCGCGTTAGGGGGATACATGACGATGGTCATCCTCCAGCGAACCGGTAGCTTCTGGGTGAGCCTGATTGTGGCGATGCTGCTCATCGCGGCGGTAGGTCTGGCTCTCGAGCGAACGATTATCCATCGCGTCTACGAGAAACCGCTCCTCGGGTTTCTCGGCACGTTCGGAATAGGATTGGTCATCGAGGAGCTGATATCGTACCGGTTCGGAGATCAATCGTACAGCATCTCGGCGCCACTCTCCGGCGGGGTAGAGGTATTCGGCGTCAGTTACCCCCGTTATCGGATCTTCGTGATCTTCATCGGTGCGACTACCGCGTTGCTCATCGGAGCATTACTCACGCGGACGCGGCTCGGGTTGGAGGTGCACGCGACAGCGAACAAGCCGTCCACGGCTGAGATCCTCGGTGTTGATTCGACGAAGGTGTACACGTTAACCTTCGTCCTCGGAACGGCGCTGGCCGCGCTCGCGGGCGGGCTCACGGCACCAGTTACGTCGGTGTCGCCCGGAATCGGGATGGAGTACATGACCATGGCCTTCCTCGTCATTATCGTCGGCGGGATGGGGAGTTTTAAAGGGTCGTTCTTCGTGAGCATGATCGTTGGACAAATCAACGCGTTTGGATGGTTGTTCCTCGAGCAAACCTACGTCCAAATACTGATATTCATTAGCGCCATGATTTTCATCCTGTTCAAACCACACGGGTTCTTTGGAAAACCGGAGGTATTCGAATGAGTGCTCCTGTGGAGCGCGTACGGGGGTACCTCGGACACGATCCTCGTCGGTTGGTGCTACCGATCGCTACCTTCGGATTACTGGTCCTCCCGATCGTCAGTCCAAACGATGTCAGCATCGCCACACAAGCGCTACTCTTCGGCTTGTTCGCCATCTCGGTCGACATCGCCTTGGGCTATACGGGCCTCCTCACCCTCGCTCCGGCGGCATTCTTCGGAATCGGGGGGTACTCCCTCGCGAAAATAGTCGTCGACTACGGCGGCTCGTTCTGGCTCGGATTCCCCGTCGCGATCGTCGTCGCGGCTGTCACCGCACTTCTCATCGGATACACCCCGATCAAACAGCGGATCAGCATGGTCTACTTCGCACTGTTCACGTTAGCGTTCGGCGTTATCGCGTACGATTTCGTCTACGTCACGACGTCGTTCACCGGTGGATCGAACGGTCTCGCGTTCATTTCGCCGCCGACCGTCTTTGGCGTCGACCTGAGCGACTTGGTCGCGTACTACTACTTCACGCTCTTAGTGGTCGCCGTCGTCGCGGGGGGACTATATCTCTTGCTTCGTTCAGACTACGGCGACGTCCTCCATGCGACACGGCAGAACGAACTTCGGATGCGCTATCTCGGCTACAACACCGACCGGGAGAAACTGATAGTGTGGATCCTCTCCGCCGTCGTTTCGTCCATCGCGGGCGCCGTGTACGTCGCGTCTATCGGTATCGCCTCGCCGTCTATCATGTCGTTTGCGCTCACCGGCGAGGTCCTTATCTGGGTCGTCGTAGGGGGCGCCGGCACCTTCGCCGGCCCCTTCTTCGCGGCATTCGCCCTGACGTTCCTAGAGAACAGTCTCGGTAGTCTCTGGGCAGAGGGTTACCTACTCGTCCTTGGGATTCTCTTCGTCGCGTTCGTGTTCCTCTTTCCCGAGGGGATCGTGGGTCGATTCTGGGATGAGAGCAAGTGAGATCATGTGGGAAACTATTTTTCGGCTGCACCACCGCGGTTTCGTGTGCGAGCGCCGAGCGCCCGTTCTCGAATTCGGCGTCGGTGAGCGAACGAGGCTCGTAGTCGGTCAAGGCGACGTCGCGACGTAGCGCTCGTTGACCGGCCTTCCTGCGAGGAGTCGCTTTGTGTTCGTCGCAAGCCGATCGATCCCCTCCCGTCGACTCTCGAGCGTCATCGCAGAGATGTGTGGCGTCGCAACGACGTTGTCGAACTCCAGCCACTCGGCGGTCGAGTCAACCGGTTCCTCGGCAAAGACATCCAAACCGGCCCCTGCGATCGAACCCGACCGGAGTGCGTCTACAAGCGCACCGTTACGGACGACGGGTCCGCGAGCCGTATTGATGAGCACGGCGGACGGTTTCATGCAATCGAGTTCCCTCTTACCGATCATCCCACAAGTCTCGTCGGTCAGTTCCGTCGTCAGCATGACGACGTCGCTCTGTTCGAGGAGATCTTCGAGCGAGACCATGCTCGCACCTACCAGTTCGCTATCGATATCATGCACGTAGGGATCGTGAGCGAGGAGATCGACGTCGAAACCCGAGAGGAGGGTCCCGACTCGCTTTCCGACATTGCCGAATCCGACGATACCGATGGTCGACCCGAAGAGCCGAGAGCCGAGCGAGTACTCGTCGCGCCACGCATCGCATTCGATGAGACGGCGCGCTTCCGTCAGTCGGCGCAGCGTTGCGAGGGTCAATCCGACGGTGTGTTCCGCCACCGAGAGCGCGTTGTGTCCCGGCGTATGAGTAACCGTGACGCCACACTCGGCGGCCGCTTCGATATCGATCGAATCGATGCCGGTTCCCAGCTTCGCGATCACATCCAGCTCCGGGGCGCTCTGGATCACCTTACGAGAGAGGGGGACGCGAGAGGTAACGAATGCGATGTCGGCCGTCTCGATCGTTGCCCCCAGTGCTGGCTGTTCGATATCGATTCCTTCGATCACGTTCCATGCGTCCGGTAGCTGCTCCGTCAGCCGCGATGTCGGTGTAATGTCTTGGTCGATGATAGCTCGAGTCACGAGTCGACGATCGTTTTACAACTACTTGAGGCTACTGCCATTTCGCCGACGAAACGGGAGACAGGAGCCGGAGATCACCGTCGATCATCGGTGTAGGGAACCGGTGCGACGGTGACGCTGATTTCCGTCCGTTCGTGACGCTCGATGTGCGTACTCGACGCATCATCCGGCTCGCCCCAGACGAGCGTGAGCTCGGTACCGGGTTCGCTGAGATCGGTATCGACGACGGCCAACGAGAGCATTGCCCGTTCGTTGTACGTATACGCAGCCCACATCGACACGCCAACGGTATCTGTCCCGTTCAGTACCGCGTCGTAGTGTGCGGCCGACCGCCACGGAACCGGGAAATCCAAGAATTTCTCCGTGGAACCCTCCGTGAACAGGGAACCAAAGACATCGATCACGTCCTCGGCGTTCCACTCGAGGGTTACGAGTCGGCGACTGGGGTCCTCAACCTCTTCCTCGAGCGCCTCGCGCCCGACGAAGTTGCGATCGAAATCGATGAGTCGTCCGTAGCCGAGTTCGACCGGCGTGAGGTAGTAGTCCGTGATGTCATCCGACTCGAAGCTCCCGGCGATCGAGTAGTTGGCCTCGAGACTGCGGGCGCTCAACCACTCCCGATACTCCCGCATCGCTCCGCCGTCGTAGATAGCGGCCAGCGGCATCCCGACCCAGCCAGAGATGACCGACGAACTGCCGTAGCTCTTCGATCCCAACCGACGGATACCGTACTCCTCGCCGGCTTCGAGTACTGTCTCTCTGACCTCGTCGCTGTCCTTCCAGTCGCCCCAAAACTCGAAGCCGGGTTCGCCCGCCATCCCGTGGCGCAGGAGATCGACGTCGTGCCCGCCGATCGAGGCCGACTCGAAGTTGAAGAAGCCGATCTCGGGCAGGGGTTCGTCCGTCACCTCTTCCATGATCTTGATCGCTTCCGGCCCCTGCACTTGGTATCGGAAGTTCGTCGGCGGGCCGTCTCGAACGCCCGACGTCTCGTCGCGTTCGACGGTCACGTCGTAGTCGCCAGCTTCGATGTTGAACTGGAGCCAGTTGGGCGCTTGCGGTGGACCGACGAAAGCGAGTTCGTCCTCGTCGAGACGAAGCAGGATTCCGTCGCCAATGAAGTATCCGTCTGGGTTACAAACGACCAACTGTTTGGCTTGTCCCACTGTGAAGTTATCGAAGTCATTGACGGCGTAGTCGGTGAAAGCCTCGAACACGTCCGGTCCCGTGACCCACATATCGACCATGTGGTGTGATTGGTCTGCGAACGCGCAACTCTCCTTCCACGCTCGTTGTTCCTCGATCCAGTGGGTATACTCGTCGGAAACGACCGGGAATCCGAACGCGCCTCCCTCCAGCGTTCTGAGCAGATCGACAGGGGACTCTGCGTCCCGTACCACGTCCTCTAGGCTTTGCTCGTGCATGATCTTACTACATGCGAGACATTGCCACCCCTCCAAATAAGCGTTCCTCTCGGAACGATTCTTCACGGATCAAGGACGAAAACGAAGCGCTCGCCGTGAGCGGATTATATCACGAGTCGGAGCAGACACCTTGCGTTATGTCGCTCGTTACGAACGGCGATGATCCGCATCGCCGGTTGTGACTTCGATATCTGGCCCGCGAAACGGTGGCGTACGAGTCGAGTACCGGGGAAACTGCTGCTTCATACTATGCTGCCGGGCCGAGTCCCATTGTCTATCGGTTGTCCTCGCTGTACGGAGAGGGGGCGACGGTCGCACGGATCTCCGTTTGGGCGTGGCGTTCGACCTTCGGATTGGTGTTGTCCTCGGGTTCTCCCCAGATGAGCGAGACTTCGGTACCCGGGTCACTGTATTCCGTGTCCACGACCGCGAGCGAGAGCAACTCACGCTGGTTGTAGATGTAGCCCTGCTCCGTCGAAACGCCGACGTGGTTGCCGTCTTTCAGTACTTTATTGTACTGGCAGGCAGACGAACGCGGATGCGGGAACTCCATGAACTTGTACGTCTCGCCCTCGCTGAACAGCGAGGCAAAGACATCGATGACGTCCTCATCGTTCCAGACCAGCGTCACCTTCTCGCGGTCAGGATCCCCGACTTCCTTCTCGAGGGGTTCCTTCCCCACGAAGTCTTGATCGAAGTTGATGATGTGGCCGTAGCCGAGTTCGGTTGGGGTGAAGTAGTAGTCCGTGATATCGTCCGACTCGAAGCTGCCCCCGATCGAGAGAAGGCCCTGGCCGACATCCAGCCACTCGCGATAGTCCTGCAGTTCCTCCTCAAAGATCGCGGGAACGACGAGGGGAATCCAGCCCAGGATTTTATTCGGCGTCTGGTAACTCTCGGCACCGAGATGTCGGATACCGTACTCCTCGCCAGCGTCGAGGACGATATCCTTGACCTCATCGCCGTACTCGTACGGGCCCCAAAACTCGAAGCCGGGTTCGCCCGCCATCCCGTGGCGCAGGAGATTGACGTCGTGCCCGCCGATCGAGGCCGGCTCGAAGTTGAAGAAGCCGATCTCGGGCAGGGGTTCGTCCGTCACCTCTTCCATGATCTTGATCGCTTCCGGCCCCTGCACCTGGAACCGGAAATTGTTCGGGTCCTCGCCGGTCGCGACGGGTCGGGGCTGAATTTCGCCTGAGACGTCGTAGTCGCCCGTCTCGATGTGGTACTGGAGCCAGTTGTGAGCGGCCGCACCGCCGACGCTGAGGAATTCGTCGTCGTCCAAGTGGAAGAGAATGGCGTCACCGATGAAGTAGCCGTTGGGGTTCGCGACCACGAGCTGTTTGGCCTTCCCGGGTTCGGACGTCTCGAAGTTGTTGACGCCGTACTCCGAGTAGAAGTCGACTGCGTCCGGTCCTTCCACGTAGTGATCGGTCATGTGATACGACTGGTCGGCGAACGCACACGTTTCCCGCCAGGACCGCTGTTCCTCGATCCAGTGAGTGATCTCGTCGGGAACCTTCGTGAATTTGCCGACGCCCAGGTCGCGCATCAGATCGACGGGGCTTCCGGCGGCTTGCGCCGCTTCTTCCATACTGTCGCTAAAGGACCATGCTCTCTCGTTACTCATTGGCAAATCGCAATTAAAGGGTCTTTCTTCGACCACTTATAACTTTCGCATAATGGCAATAACGCGTCTCGCCCGGCGATCGTTGCTGCCGAGCTAGAATCGGTTCACCGACCTCTCGTGGCCGATCGGACGAACGGTGACCAAGCGGATTACTTCAGGTTCTTCGCGCTTCGTCGATCGAGTTTGCCCGTCGCAGTCCGCGGTAGCGATTCGTCTACAAAGTGGTACGTTCGTGGTCGCTCCATCCGAGCAATCTCGTCGCTCTCGAGGCACCACTCGTCTAGTTCCACCGCCGTGAGCTCCGGATCCGACGGATGGACGTATGCAGTAACCTTTTCACCGTATTTTTCGTCCTCAACGCCGACGACCGCGGATTCCTCTACGCTGGGATGCGCGTTCAGTCGCTCCTCGATGGGGGACGGATACACCTTGATCCCTTTCGACATGATCTGGAAGTCAGTTCGGCCTTCGAGGTAGAGGAAGCCCTCCTCGTCTCGGTAGCCGACATCCCCGGAGTACCACCAGCCGTCTTCGAAGACCCGCTCGGTCTTTTCGGTCCGTGACCACGCCCAAACCGGACAATCGGGGGCTTTAATGGCGATTTCGCCTCTTTCACCGGTCGGTTTCACGTCCTCGTAGCTCCCGTCTCGGTCTACGATCCGGATCTGTACTCCGGGGACCGGTTTGCCGACGCTCTCGATGCGACCCTCCTCGAGTTCATCATTCGTCATCACGGTGGCATATGCCTCGGTTGCCGCGTACGAGTTTCGGACGACGTCACAGATGTTCTCGCGCAACCGCTCGAGCGTCGTCGCGTCGAGCACCTCTCCTGCCGACGTGATCACCCGGAGGGAACTCACGTCATATTCGTCGAACGAATCGAGGTTGAGAATCTCCCGCCACATCGTGGGAACCAAGAGCGCAGTCGTCATCTCGTGTTCGTCGATCATCCGAAGATACGTCTCCGGGTCCCACGAGTCGAGGAAGTAGGTGGTCGCGCCGGACGCGAGCGCTGGCAGCATGACCGAGTACCACGCCGCAAACGAGGGGGTGAAGACGTGCGGTTGTCGCGCCGACCGATTAACGTCGTAGACGCTGACGAGCGTCGTCGCCCTAGAGTACAGTCCCCGGTTCGTGTGACACCAACCCTTTGGCTTCCCCGTCGTCCCCGACGTCCACATCACCGCGGCGATGTCGTCTTCGCGGATCCGTACGTCGGGTTCAGTGGTCGATTGATCGGCGAGAAACGAGTCGAACGATCGCTCGTACTCAGCCCGCGCGTCGCCGACATTGGCGACGAGATCGAGGTCGGTCGAGATCTTCTCCCGTACGCGTTCCTCGAAGAACCCCGACGTCTCCTCGTCGACGACGAGCGCTCGCGGTCTAATCGTATCGATGCAGTACTCGAGCGTATTCGGCGAGGCACGAGTGTGAAGGTTCGAGACCGTACAGCCCGCCTTGAGCGCTCCGTTCCAGAGCGTCGCGTGCTCGAGGGAGTTCTCGCAGAGGAACGCCACTCGATCGCCTTGACCGAGCCGTTCGTTGAAGGCGTTCGCGGCCTGTTTGCTTTGCGTATCGAACTTGTTCCACGTCACCGTTCGACCGTCGAGCCCGTTGCCGAACGCGGTCTTGTCGGGATTGTTCTTCGCGGCGATACTCGAGAGGTCCTTTATCGCCGGAACTTCGGGTGTTGAAGTGTGATGCATAGTTTACTTCAGCTGGCTCGTTTACCGCTCGAGGGCTTTGCTATGTGAGTAGCGTGAGCACGAAGTATTTCGGCGCGGTCAAGATACAGTGTTTGTGTTTCTCTCACCATCTACCTAGCAGTGGCGATGGCAGAATATTAAAAATTCCGCCGTGTGAGGGAGAGTGCCAGTCCCGGGATACGCTTGTTGACGCGCTGTACTCTCACATCGGGGAAAGTTACTTATGAAAGTGCGGCAATTCTCGGGTGATGTTCCAGTACGAGTGGAAGTGCGCTTGGGGACACGTAGATCCCCACGGTATCGCCTACTACCCAAGACTTGTCAACGCGATGCACCGTGCCGGTGAGGAATTCATGGACGACATTGGCATGGCGTATTGGGATATCCCGGACGAACACGATGTTCACTTGCCGCTTGTAGCGATGAACATGGACTTTGAGCGGCCGGTGGAGGTCGGCGACGTCATTCGAATCTCCGTCGAACCCGATATCGGTAACAAGAGCCTCGGAATGGAATTTACGGCCTCTCACGAAGACGGAACGACCGCGTATACCGGTCACGAACAGCACGTCTGCGTTTCGACGGCAGATAACCAGAGTTGCACGCTACCCGAGGAACTCAGCCGAGCTATCGCGAACGGAGTTGAGTAATCAGCTAGTCCACGCGCGACGCACTCCGAAGCCACTGTTTTCGCCTGCTGGTCGTTCGACGATTTCAGTCGTAGTACGGCACCTGACGATCAAATCGAGGCCTTCTCAACTGTGGTTCCTCGTAGTGATCACCGAGAGGCGATTCTCGGTGAGGAGCACGCCTCCGAACGTGACCGACGCCCGCAACGAGGCAAATCAACCTTCTTCGAGTCGCGGGTAGCGATACGGTTTGAGAACAACACGCCCTACACGAGGGCTCGCTTCGAGCGTCACCGACTCGCGGGAGTGCCCGGCCATCGCAGCCCTTCCGGACCAACTCGACTGGGTTTTGCCAGCTTAAGGGATACCCGCAGGCGCCATATTGTTTCCGAGATAGTCGGATAGTTCGTACCGATATTGATACTGATCCGCTTTCGAGGGCACAAAGCGCCGACAGTCCAGCGTTCGAGGCATACATCTATTACACTAGTACGGCTGTAAAATATGGACAAGGGCCTGAGTGAGAGGCTCTATCGTACGAACGCCG